>JBCBNR010000033.1:0-13976 GCA_039821665.1 Pseudomonadota bacterium | reverse complement strand
CCACCGCACCGCTCTGGCAGCCCGATCCGATCTGGGCGCTGATCGTGGTGCTGGCTGTGGCCTTCTGGCTGATCTCGCGCTTGGAAGCTCCAAGCCCGAGACCAGCCAGAAGGCTACGGCCAGCACCACGATCAGCGCCCAGATCGGATCGGGCTGCCAGAGCGGTGCGGTGGGATCGGTCACAGCATCGATGGGACCACCTGATCGGGGGGGCGATGACCATCCGCGAAGGTTTTGATGTTGATGATGACCTTTTCTCCCATTTCCTGGCGGCTTTCGACGGTGGCAGAGCTCATATGCGGCAAGAGCACCACATTGGGCAGGTCGCGCAGGCGCGGATTGACCTCGCGCCCATGTTCATAGACGTCGAGGCCCGCGCCCCCAAGCTCCCCTGCCCTGAGCATTCGTGTCATCGCATTCTCGTCAATCACCTCGCCGCGTGCGGTGTTCACAATAAAGGCGGATGCTTTCATGAGTTTTAACCGCCGCGCGTTGAGCAAATGGAAGGTCGAGGGGGTGTGGGGGGCGTTCACGCTGAGAATGTCGATGCGCGCCAGCATTTGGTCGAGGCTTTCCCAATAGGTGGCCTCAAAGCTGGCCTCGGTCTCTGGGCGCAGGCGTTTGCGGTTGTGATAGTGAATCTGCAGACCAAAGGCGGCCGCACGCCGGGCCACCGCTTGGCCCACCTGACCCATGCCCAGGATGCCCAGCCGTTTGCCGCCGATCCGGTGCCCCAGAAGGGCAGTGGGCGACCATCCGCCCCAGGTGCCTGCCTCCATATGGGTGACACCCTCTTTCATGCGGCGCGGCACGGCGAGGATAAGGGCCATGGTCATATCGGCCGTATCCTCGGCCAACACGCCGGGGGTGTTGGACACCAGGATGCCGCGCGACAGGGCTGTGGTGACATCGATATGGTCAAAGCCCGCGCCATAGTTCGCGATCAGCTTCATCGATGGGCCCGCTTGGCCCAAAAGCCCGCTGTCGATCTTGTCCGACAGGGACGGCACCAACACATCCGCACGGCCCAGCGCATCGGCCAGTTGAGCCCGCGAGAAGGGGGCGTCGGTCTCGTTCAGTTCCACATCGAATAGCTCGCGCAGCCGGGTCTCCACCGGTTCCGGTAGCTTTCGGGTCACAATCACCGACAAACCTTTATGGGGCATCCGCTCTGGCCTTTCGCATCCTGCTGTTCTTGCGCAATATGGCGGCAATAATCAGGCGGGGGAACCCGTGCAAGATGCGGGCTCGAGCAGGAGAACGCCCAGATGAAGATACTGGCAGCGGCCTGGATGCTGGTCGCGGTGATCTGTGCGCCCGTGCAGGCGCAAGAGGCGCGGGGGAAGGTCACGAACCTGCCCATCCCGCGCTATGTCTCAATCAAGGCGCAAGAGGCGAATGCGCGGCGCGGCCCCTCGCTGAACCATCGGATTGATTGGGTGTTTCACCATCGCGGAACGCCGCTGCGGGTCACGGCAGAGCATGGCCATTGGCGCCGGGTGGAGGACGTGGATGGCGCGGGCGGCTGGATGCATTACGCGCTGCTGTCCGGGGCGCGCTATGTGCTGATCCGGGATGTCAGGGCGGATCTTTATCAACAGCCCGAGGAGGGCGCGCGCATCACGGCCCAGGCCGAGGCGGGTGTGATCGCGCGGCTGGGGGCGTGTACCTTGCGCTGGTGCCGGATCACCGCGGGCCGCCACACGGGCTGGGCCCGTAAGGCGCGATTGTGGGGCGTTGGGCAGTCCGAGTTGCGAGAGTAGCGCCGGTGCGCGCAAGCTGTGGCGGGCGGTTGGGCGCACCCTGCGCGTAGGGTTGCGTCAGCGCGTCACTCTATGGTGTGCACCGCCAGGCGGGCAGAGCATCCGCGTTGAGGGCGGGGGCGCCGCAAAGCCCTGTCAGAGCGATGCGAAATGGGGGAGGGGTGCGTAAGCCCGTGTCCAACCCCACACCGGGGCTTGATGCTGCGCTAAGCGCTGCGATTTTCGTCCATCTTTTTGCGCAATTCGCGCAGATCGGGGATCAAGCCCTGCATTAGGCCCGCGGGCAGTGCCGCGGCCAGCGGGGCAAAGGCGGCGCCCACGTCCAAAATCGCCTGGTCGCGCAGGGCCCGGCCTTTGTCGGTGATGTAAACCAGCTTCGAGCGTCCATCCTCGGGGTTTGGGCGCATCTCGACCAGGGCGAGCTTTTCCAACACAGATAGGGTGTGGGTCATCGTGGTCTTAGGCACCTGAAAGGCCTTGGCCAACGCAAGGGGCGGGCGGCCATCTTGCACCCGGATCAGGTGGTTGAGCACGGAAAACTGCGGCGCGCCGACCCCATGGGGCAAGCGCGCCTCTAACTCGGCCCGGGACAACTGGCTGAGGATGCCGATCTCGTTGAAGAGCTCGAACAGCACGGTGGGATCAGGCGCTTTTTGGGTCAATCAGTTTCGCCTCCACTGGCCAGCGCGGGGTGATCGGCACCTGAGGCCCGTATCCAACGCGTCCCAACATCTGCACCGTCTCGCCTTGCTGTGCAAGCAGGCTGTGGGCGGTGGCGTGGTGGGGCGCCATTTCGGGGTACTCCTGCAGGCATTGGCTGACCGGGTGAAGCGAAAGGCCAAGGGATGTGGTCGCCAGATTGACCCTCAGCCAGGCCCGACCGGCGGCGATTTGATCGGCCCGAGAGTTGCCAGGACTGGTGAGCCAGACATAGGCGGGGGTGGCGGCCAGCATCTCTTGATAAATCGCAAAGCCCTGTTTGTAAGCAGTTGAGGTGGTATCCAACAGCACTTCGCGGTCAAACTGACCCAACAGCGACAGGGTCTCGAACAGCGCGCCGCCCATATCGATTCCGTCGGGCTGCGCGTTGATCTCGGCCTTGCCGATGCGCATCAGATCGACGCTTTCTTTGTAGGTGCGCGGGGTTTCAGCCTCCACCACCCAAGCCTGCCAGGTGAGGTCTTTGAGGGCCGAGACCAGCGGCATCTGATCGCTGGCAAGAACCGCTATGGTGGGCTGAGAGAGGTTTGAAAGCGCGGTAAGCGCACCCGCCTCCACCGGGCGGGCCGCATCAAACGGCTCTTTGCAGGAGCGGCGATAGGCCATCTGTGAGGCAAGCGGATCCGCCTGCCCGCCTGCGCTGAGGGTCAGCGTGGCAGTCGGGTCGGTTGCCCCCTCGCCTTGGGGGAACAGCGTCACCTCGGTCGCAAACCCGTCCAAGCCTGCAGCCAGCACGAATTGCTCGATAAAGCAGCCCATGCTGATGGTCAGTTTGCGGTCATACGGGTCCGTATGGGGCAAGCGCAGCTGAGGATCGCGGTAGAGCGTCACCGTATCCGCGCCATCTAGCCGCGCGCGCCAGGGCTGCCGGTTGTGCGCGTTGGGCGCAAGGATCGCATAGCTGAGCGCGCGCAAGCGAGGGTCGTCATATTGCCCCGCTTGGCCCCAAGGGGTCAGGGCAGCGTTTGGCGTGCGTGTGGTGACAAACGCGGCACCGGCGCCAGCGGCGAGAACGACACCGCCCCCGATGAGCTTCAAAAACAGACGGCGAGAGGTTGGCATGGGATGCTCCTTAAGTTGTTCGATATCGGACTAATATGATACGATTTCGCACTTGTAAAGTCCGAAGTCGAACTTTCTTACGTTTGACAAAGCTGTGTAGCCGGACCTGGCCCTGGTGAGAAAGGAGCGGCTGCTATGACCCGTCGCGGATTTGCAAGATACTTGACCACGGGTGCGTTCTTGGGGGTCGCGGGCGGCGGCTGGTACTGGCTGAACGCCCCGCGCGATGAAAGCCGCTTCAGCGTGGACCTGATGCTCGACCAGCTAGAGGGGATGGCACGCGGCCCGGTGAAGGCGACGGGAACATGGGACAGCTTTCGGACCTTTAACCACCTTGCCCAATCGGTGGAGTTTTCAATCGCGGGTTATCCCACCCAACACTCGGCACTGTTTCAAGTCACGGCAGGCGCACTTGCTTTCAAGGTCTTTAAGGCACCTGAGGCCATGACCCATGGTTTGGATGATGTGATCCCAGGTGAGGTGGTGGCCGCCGAGACGGGCGACACCAAAGCCGCCATTGCCAGGCTAAGCACCGCGTTGCAGGCCTTTCGAGCCCATGAAGGCGAGCTAAAACCTCATTTTGCCTTTGGCGCGCTGTCGAAGGCGGACTTCGCCATCGCCCATGTGCTGCACATCAACAACCATTTGGAAGAGATCGCAGCCGGGCAGGCCTAGTCAGGCGCCAGCATATACCCCGCCCCACGGACGGTTTGCAGATAGCGCGGGGTCTTTGGATCCGCCTCGATCTTGCGACGCAGGCGGGTGATTTGGACGTCCACCGCACGCTCTTGCGCCTGGCCATCATCGCGGCCCAGATCGGCCACCAGTTTGGCCCGGCTGATGGGCGTATTGGGCGTGCCTGAAAAGATCCGCATCAGCGCGCTTTCCGTCGCGGTCAAGCGCACCATGTCCTGCCCGCGCCACATCTCACCGCGCGTCAGATCGTACCGCACCTCGCCCATATGCATTGTTTTCGGCGGCTCATCCACGGCCTCTGCCTTGGGCACCCGGCGCAGGATCGCGTTGATCCGCAAAAGCAACTCGCGCGGCTCGAACGGTTTGGGCAGATAGTCATCGGCACCCGCCTCTAAGCCCGCGATCCGGTCGGATGCATCGCCGCGCGCGGTCAGCAACAGGATCGGGGTCGCCACGGTCTCGGAGATGTCTTTGGTCAGCGACAGCCCATCCTCGCCGGGCATCATCACGTCGATAACCAAGAGATCAAATTCCAACCCCTCCAACAGCCGCCTTGCATGGGCGGCATCGCGGGCCGCTGTCACAATGAATTCGTTTCGGCTGAGGAATTTTTGCAAAAGCTGCCGCAGGCGCGCGTCATCATCGACAACCAGAATATGGGCCTCGGGCAGTTCGGGCGCGGTCATCGGGTGTCTCCTTCTTCGAGGCGGCTTATCTTTTCGCGCATCTGGGGCGAGATGATCTCCTCCAACACACGTTTGAACCCCTGTACCGCGTCTGGCCCCGCGCGGGAATAGGCGGCCCGCATCCGCGCGCGCTGTGCCTCGGAGAGGCGCGCCTCTAACGCGGCCCCTGCCTCGGTCAAGGACAACAGCCGTTGGCGTCGATCCACGTCACCCACGCGGCTGGCGACCAGATCATCCTCGATCAACTGGCGCAGGACCCGGTTGAGCGATTGTTTGGTGACGCCCAAAATCTCCAACAGCTCGTTGACCGTCAGCCCGGGGCGGTGCGCGATGAAGTGCAGCGCCCGGTGATGGGCGCGCCCATAGGCCAGATCGTCCAAAATACGGTCGGGATCGGCGGTGAAGCCGCGATAGGCAAAGAACATCAGCTCGATGCCCTGGCGCAATTGGTCATCTGTCAGGAACAACAGCTGCTCGCCGGTGGACGGCATAGGACTGCGGGGGCGGTGCATCGGCGGCTCCCTCTTTCAAAATACCCGACCAGTTTATGTCAGCCTTGTTGACTTTCCAAGGACTGAATGTTAGCGAGTCGGGGCTGCTGCGAAACAAACTGTCGTTTTGTAGTCTGAAATTAAAATTTTCGCAAAGGCTGGAGGAGAGAGCCATGGCGGGCGCCTATGATGATCGCGACGGAACCATTTGGTTGGATGGCAAGCTTGTGCCTTGGCGCGACGCAAAGGTGCACGTGCTGACCCATGCCCTGCATTATGCCGACAGCGTCTTCGAAGGCGAGCGCGCCTATGGCGGTAAGATCTTTGAAAGTCGCAAACACTCCGAGCGTCTGATCGCCTCGGGCCGCGATGTGGATCTGGAAATTCCCTATTCGGTGGACGAAATCGAGGCCGCGAAGGTCGAGACGTTGGCCGCATCAGGCTTGTCCGATGCCTATGTGCGCCCGGTCGCGTGGCGCGGCTCTGGCGAGGATATGGGCGTCGCATCCCAACGCAACCCGGTGCATCTGGCGGTGGCTGTGTGGGAATGGGGCGCCTATTACGGCGACGCCAAATTCAAAGGGGCAAAGCTCGACATTTCCAAATGGAAGCGTCCCAGCCCCGAAACGATCCCCTGCTTCGCCAAGGCCAGCGGCCTATATATGATCTGCACGATGTCCAAACATGCCGCCGAGGCAAAAGGCTGCTCGGACGCGATGATGTTCGACTATCGCGGCTATGTGGCCGAGGCGACGGGGGCCAACATCTTTTTCGTCAAAGAGGGCGAGGTGCACACGCCCAAGCCCGATTGCTTTCTGAACGGCATCACCCGTCAGACGGTAATCGGCATGCTCAAAGACCGGCAAATTCCCGTGATCGAGCGGCATATCGAGCCGGGCGAGTTGGAGGGGTTCGAGCAGTGCTGGCTGACCGGCACTGCCGCCGAAGTGACCCCCGTGGGGGAGATCGGCGATTACACCTTCGAGGTGGGGGAGATGACCCGCAGCATCGCCGAGAGCTATGAGAAGTTGGTGCGCGTCTAGGCGCACGCGGCCCCTGCGCAAAATGACCCGCAGGGGCTGAACCTCGGTTCAGCCCCCAGCAAACCACCCAGAAAGGCAGCCCATGGCCCCGGTTGATGTGACAAAGTGGACGGCCACTGCGATCCAGCTTTTGGGGTATGGGCTGACGGGCATGAACCTTTCGCCTTGGAACGTCTATGCCTTCCTGGTCGGCATCGCCCTTTGGTTTGCCGTTGGCGTGATGTGGAAGGACCGGGCCATCATGATCGTGCACATAGGCGCCTTCGCCTCGCTGCTGATCGGCTTTGCCAACGCCTAGCGCGCGATCGCTGGACCTCCTACCGTCACGGGGTAGGCAATCCCCAGGGAGGGCAGAGAGATGGACCATGCAATTGTTTTTGACTGCGAGTTTCTGACGACCCCAGGCGCCCCCTCTCGGTTTTGGTGCGGCCCCCATGATCCCGATCCAGTGGTGGCCCAAATCGGGTGCGTGCGCCTGGGACTTGCGGGGGCGTTCGAGATCGCCGGGACCCAGCGCATCTATGTCCGCCCCACGGGCCGCGATGGCGCTCGCCTGCCGCTCGACCCGCTTTTCAGTCGCCTCACGGGCATCACCGAGGACGAGATCGAGGCTCATGGCCGTCCCCTTGCGAAAGCTTTGGATCAGGTCGCGCAATTTGCGGGCGGGGCCAAGCTGTGGTCCTGGGGCAAGGACGAGTTCAATATGATCGCCATCAGTTGCTTTGTCGCGGGCCTTACCCCGCCTATGGCCGTCCGACAGTTTGGCAATGCCTGTACGCTGCTGCTGAAGGCAGGCATGCCCTATGAGGATCTTTTGACGACCCGCAGCAACACCTTGGCGGCCTATTACAAGCTGCCCCACCCACCCTTGCGTGGGCATGACGCGCTCGATGACGCACTGTCGGTGGCCTATGTGCTGCAACATCTGCTGCGAGAGGGGGCTTTGCCACCCTCCGACCTGCTCTAACCCGCTCTTGAGTGGGAGGGGCCACACGGCTATCCCCGGGGGCGGAGGCGCTTATGCAAAAGATCATCATCGACACCGACCCGGGCCAGGACGACGCGGTGGCAATCCTGCTGGCCCTGGCCTCGCCAGAATTGCAGGTTTTGGGCATCACGGCGGTTGCGGGCAACGTGCCGCTGGCGCTGACCCAAGTGAATGCTCGCAAAATTGTAGAGCTTGCCGGGCACGACACGCCGGTGTTCGCAGGGGCCGATGCGCCCCTGGACCGCCCGTTGGTCACAGCGGAATACGTCCATGGCAAAACCGGCCTGGACGGCCCCACCCTGCCCGACCCGACCCTGCCCTTGCAGGACCAGCACGCCGTGGATTTCTTGATCGAGACCTTGCGCGAAGCCGCACCCGAGGAGATTACCCTATGCACTCTTGGCCCACTGACCAACGTGGCCCTCGCGCTCAAACGCGCGCCGGACTGCGTTCAAGGCATCAAACAGATCGTGGCCATGGGCGGTGGCCTCTTTGAAGGGGGCAACACCACGCCCGCGGCGGAGTTCAACATCTATGTGGATCCTGTGGCCGCAGAAATCGTGTTCGGCTGCGGGCGGCCGATTACCCTGATGCCGCTTGACGTCACCCATCAGGTGCTGACGACCCGCGCCCGGGTGGAGCGTTTGCGCAATCTGGGCACCCCGGTGGGCCAGGCTACGGCCGAGCTGTTGGACTTCTTTGAGCGGTTTGACGAGGCGAAGTACGGCACCGATGGCGGGCCTTTGCACGACCCCAACGTGATCGCCTGGCTGCTCGCGCCTCAGCTCTACGACGGGCGCCACGTCAATGTGACGGTAGAGACGACTTCGCCCCTGACCATGGGCATGACCGTCGCCGACTATTGGCGGGTCACGGACCGCACGCCCAATTGTCTCTATATCCGCGATGTGGATGCGGACGGGTTCTTCGATCTGCTGACCACGCGCCTGGCACAGCTCTAGCCTCGCCCGATACCATTGCATGCTTGTTTGAAAGCGGATCATCACCTACTATCGAAGGGCCAGCGTCAGGCTTTTGACGCGTTGAGAGGAGGATATCGTTCTGAGTGAACGAGCCGAAGCGGTGAGCGTCACCGCACCGTCCCACCCCGCCCTGACGGGGACCAGCGACAGCACCCACAGCACCGAGATGCTTGCATTGATCCTAAGCGTGCTGGACCAGGAAAAGGCCGAGGAGGTGGTGACCATCTCGCTGGCCGGGAAATCTGAGATTGCGGACAATATGGTGGTGGCCTCCGGCCGATCGTCGCGCCAAGTGGCCGCGATCGCCCAAAAGCTGTCCGAACAGATCAAGCTGACCCGCGGCGACAGCCCCAAGATCGAGGGCAAGGATGCGGGCGATTGGGTGCTGATCGATTGCGGCGATGTCATCGTCCATGTGTTCCGCCCCGAGGTGCGCGACTTTTACCAGCTCGAAAAGATGTGGGCCGACAGCCCGTCCCGGGCCTGAGCCGCCCTTGCGCCTGACGATTGTGGCGGTGGGCCGCCTGCGCCGCGGCCCCCTCTCAGAGCTTTTTGAAGACTTCCAAATGAGGGTGGACCGCACCGGTGCACAACGGGGCCTGGGCCCCTTAAGCGTGATCGAGGTCGAAGACAAAACTGGCCAAGGCACCCAGGCAGAAGCCGCCCTGCTCAGCCGCGCCCTGCCCAAAGACGCCCATATCATCGCCCTGGATGAGCGCGGAAAAACCCCAACCTCGCCCCGATTTGCCCAACAGATCGAGACGCTACGCGACCGCGGTATCGCCAATTGCGTCTTCTTGATCGGCGGGGCGGATGGGCTGGCGCCCGATCTGCGCGATGCCGCGCACAGCCGCCTGAGCTTTGGCCCCATGGTCTGGCCCCATATGCTTGCGCGCGTCATGCTGGCCGAACAGCTTTACCGCGCCACCGCCATCCTAACAGGCGCACCCTACCATCGGGCCTGACGCGCCAGCCCCTTCATTTTTGCAAAAATATCCCGGGGAGTCCCGCAGGGACGGGGCAGAGCCCCTTTGCACTAAACTCTGTGCGCCTGTGGCGCATGGGGGGGGCAGAGCCCCTGTGCACTAAACTCTGTGCGCCTGTGGCGCACGGGGGGCAGAGCCCCTTTGCATTAAACTCTGTGCGCTTGTGGCGCACGGGGCACCGCGCCCCCCTGGCCCTTGCCCATCAAGTGGCGTAGCACAGAGGCCATGAGCAAACCTGTCACCTTATGCATCCTGGACGGGTGGGGCCTGCGGTCCGAAACCAAAGGCAATGCCCCCGCCCTGGCCAAAACCCCCTGCTTTGACGCCGGCTGGGCGGATCTGCCCACCAGCCAGCTCAGCGCCCATGGCCCGGATGTGGGCCTGCCCGAGGGGCAGATGGGCAATTCCGAGGTGGGCCACACCAATATCGGGGCTGGACGCGTGGTCTGGATGGACTTGCCACGCATCGACAACGCCATCGCCGATGGCAGTTTTGACCAAAACCCGGCGCTCGGGGACTTCGTTGCAGCCCTCAAAGCCTCGGGCGGCACAGCCCATCTGGCGGGCCTGGCCTCCCCGGGCGGGGTGCATGCCCACCAACGCCACATCGCCCATGCGGCCCGCGTCATCGCGGGCGCGGGCGTCCCGGTCAAAATTCACGCCTTTCTGGATGGCCGCGATGTCCCCCCGCGCTCGGCCCAGGCCCAGATCGCCCAGCTGGCGGCTGATCTGCCCAAGGGTGCTGCGCTCGCCACCCTCACCGGGCGGTTCTACGCCATGGACAGGGATACCCGTTGGGACCGGGTGCAAACCGCGTTCGATGCGCTCGTTACGGGCACGGGCACCCCGGTGCAAGATCCCCAAGAGGCAATCCAGTCCGCCTATGACGCCGGCGACAGTGACGAGTTCATTCCGCCGCGCATTTTGGGTGCCTATGGTGGGATGGCGGATGGCGACGGGCTGATGTTCCTCAACTTTCGGGCCGACCGGGCGCGCGAGATCCTAGAGGCGCTCGTTCTGCCCGGGTTCGACGCATTTGACGTCTCCACCCGGCCCCGTTTTGCGGCGAGTTTGGGCCTGGTCGCTTACTCCGACACCCTGTCTGCCCATATGGAGACCCTGTTCCCGCCCACGGACATCGCCAACACCTTGGGCGCTTGGGTGGCGCAGGCGGGCAAGACCCAGCTTCGCTTGGCCGAGACCGAAAAATACCCCCATGTCACGTTCTTTCTCAACGGTGGGGTCGAGACGCCCAGCCCTGGCGAGACGCGCCATATGGCACCCAGCCCCAAAGTGCGCACCTATGATCTTGCCCCTGACATGGCCGCCCAAGAGGTGGGAGACGTGCTGATCCGTGCGATCTCGGACCAAAGTTACGATCTTATTATCGTCAACTTCGCCAACCCCGACATGGTGGGCCACACGGGCGATCTGGACGCGGCCATCGCCGCGTGCGAGGCGGTGGATGCTCAATTGGCCCGCGCGGTGGCCGCCACGCGCAAGGTGGGTGGGGCGATGTTGATCACCGCCGACCACGGCAATTGCGAAGTGATGATCGACTCTCAGACAGGCGGGCCGCACACGGCCCACACCCTCAACCCCGTGCCGCTGATCCTGGTGGGCGGGCCGCAGGGGGCAACCCTTGCCCCCGGCAAGCTGGGCGATCTTGCCCCCACCCTGTTGGATCTGATGTCCCTGCCGCAACCCGACGAGATGACCGGGGCCAGCCTTTTGCGCAAAGTCTAAGCGCGCCTTTTGCGTCACCAATGTGTTGACGCTTTGTTGACGCGCACAGGCAAACGCTTGAAATTTTCTACTGCTTTTGCATTATAGACCCCGTTGTTTTTCACAGATTTGAAACGGTGCTGGCAGGGGTGGGTATGGCCGATCACCAATTTTCCGCAGGCGAATGGGCGGTCTCGTTGGACGATGCTGCCTTTCAAGCGAAGCTTGACGAGGTTCTGGCTGAGGTTCTGGAAGAAACGCCGGAGGCCGCAGATCTGAACCTGAGCATCGCGCGCGATGTGACCAAGAATATGGGTGGCGACGGGGCCTCTATCTACGAGGTCTTGTTGATCATCGCGGGCCACGAGGCCCTGAAGGCCGCAACGCGTGAGGTGGTCACCCAAACGGTTCAAACGGTGATCAAGCGGTTGCGCGACCTCCTTCGAGCTGAACCAGACGACGAGATCAAAGACACCACCGAGGCGCCGTCCGGCAAGGACGATGCGCGACAGTGAGCCAGGTCCAACCGCGCCCAGATCGCGGATGGTGGAGACGTATGTCTCGGTCAAATACACGAAGCTGCCCGTACTGGTGCGCTACAACGCGGCCCTTTGCCTGTTTGACGATGCGGTCTGGGGCGACGGCCCCCTGACCCAAAACAAGACCGAACTGCGACGCGACCTTGCGCCTGAGATCTACCGCATCGCAGAACGGGTCGAAAACCTCGGCCGTGAGATTGTGGATCGGGTCTCCCAAGAAATTGACGACCTGATGATGGACCAAGCGGCACAGATCCACCAAAGCGCTGGGGTCCAGCAGCTGTACCAAACATTGGAGGCGGCGAGCGAGCCCCCGGCAGCACAAACCACCAAATGGGTGTCGGACTGTGCGGACACATTGGACGACCCCCCGCGCAGCTATGACGCGGTGGCCCGCGATCTGAACAGTGCGGCGGAGATCGTGGAGGGTTTGTTCACAGGCCTTCCGGCAGAGCTGTGCCCCCCCAAAGTGGGTGCTAGCGTGATCTTGGAACAACCCAAGAGCCCCCCTGTCGATCTGATCCACGGCCGCACGGATCTGAAAACAACGGCGGTCCATTGCCCCGATCACATCGAACAGGACCACACGGGCCAAATTAAACTTATGCTGCCTGTGGACCTGACCGAAATGAACGCCTTTGCCCTGGTCTATGTGGCCGCCCACGAAATCGGCGTGCATTTGTTCGAACGCATCAAGGCCACCAGCCGATTGTCCACGCCCGAAGGGTGGAGCTTTTGCGAAGGGTTTGTGGACCAGGCGGTGTTTCTGGCCACCCAAGAGAGGCTGGAACAGGACGACACCCGCTCTCGGGCCTATCTGGACGGGGTGCGCGACCGCCATTCAAGCCGCCCCAACGAGCCGCAAAACGCCAACGAAAATCCCAAGGGTGAGTGGCGGCGGCGCATAAACCAAGGGCGTGGGGCGTTCGATGGATTGCTGGCCTTGGCAAAAGCCGCGCGCGATCATTATCCCGCGCCTTTGTTGGGGCGCACGCCACTGTTGTGGGCGCAGCAAGTGGCCATGGTGCTTAATCTGATGGACCTAAGCGATCTTGAGCGGAAAGGCCTGGTTGCCGCCTTCGACACCCTGTCACCGCGCGAGGATGTTTTGGAAGCGGAGCTTAAATTGGCCCAGGCAGGCCACCCGATGGCCGCCAAAAGCAAACGCCTCAAAGCGCTGCATTTGGGACGCGCGGTGTTGGAAGACCCTAAAAGCGCGGCACTTGTGCGCTGTTTCTTGGCGGAGAGCCGTTAAAAACGCGTCAAATCGCCCGATCACGGTCTGCTCACGGCATTTTTGGTTAGGGAACTCAATACCGTTCTGTTACGTTACAGGTGGATCGTAACGTAACATAAACCTTTTCATTCATAGGATCGCCTATGACCCGTGATGCGAAACTGACCAAATCAGACCTGCGGCTCGCCCATGCTTTGCTGACCTTGGGCGAATTTACCTACGAAGACTTGTCTCTGAGCACCGGGGACAGCGTCGGCGCCATCAAGCGCCGGTTGTCGGACCAATGGCGGCGCAAAGGCGTTTATCCATTCGAGGATACCGGCGGCAGGCTGAAGGTCCCCAGTGGCAGGCCGAAGATCATCCACAGGTTAAGGGCGGAGGCCAAGGCGCTGCTGGAAGACATGGTCGACCGTACCGTGCCCGATGCGCCTGTCATTCACCTAGACCCCCAGGATCTACCCCAGATCGACCGGTTGGATACGTTTCTGAAGGATATTCTGGCCGAGGGGAATTTGCAGTTCCAAGCCCGGCAAATTCGGGCGGCCGAACAGGACTTCACCGCCCTTCAGGGTCAGATGAGCGAAGACGGCATCGTCGTGATCCGGCCCAGCGACGCGCTGATCAGCGATGTGGGCAAGCTGGGCGGCTTTGTTGAACTTACTCGGACCACGGTGATCCAGCGGGGCCAAACACGGGCGGATCAGATTTCCCGCCAGGCCCGACGCATGGCCCAAAGTGCCCAAAGCGCGGAAATGCTCGAAGGGCAGCTCGCCCCGCTGCTGGACGATGCCCATGCCACGAACACCCCCTTGGACCTGATCCCGATCCTGATCTGCAGTGCTGACTTGAAGGTCAGGCGTGCCCAGTTTGACCGCACCCTCTTGGCCGTGATCGAGGAGCGGCGCGCCTTCGATCTGCTGGCCGACGCCATCAGCGCCTCCAGCGAGTTGAGCGAGACCTTGCCCGGGTGGGGCCATGTATCGGCCAAGGCCTTTCTGGGCGCGTTTCGCTGTGCAGATCTGTGCGCCCATCCCGCCGTGCTGGACCAGGCGCAGGC
>JBCBNR010000032.1:0-14022 GCA_039821665.1 Pseudomonadota bacterium | reverse complement strand
TGGAAGCCCATGGGCTTCTCGCCCTCCGATATGGAGTTCCAAAAGACCAAGGAGAGTGCCGCGCGCGAGGTGGCCTTGGCCTTTGGGGTGCCGCCTATGTTGTTGGGTCTGCCGGGCGACGCGACCTATGCCAATTACCAAGAGGCGAACCGGGCTTTTTACCGGCTTACCGTGCTGCCCCTGGTCACACGGGTGCTGAGCGAGGTGAGTGCCTGGCTTGGCCCCCAATTCGACCAAAGCGAGTTGCGCGCCGATCTGGACAATGTGGCCGCGCTGAGTGTCGAGCGCGAGGCCATGTGGCGCCGGGTGGCGGGCGCGACTTTTCTGAGTGACGCGGAAAAAAGGGTGATGCTGGGCCTGCCGCGCCAGGTGGAGGAGTGAGGTGCGCGGCGTGCGCGGCGGCGGCTCTCGCTATCTTTACGAGCCATTTGACACCGCGAATGTGCGGATCGACGCCAATGAGAAGGTGTTGGAGGCCAAATGGGAGGCGCTGGAGCAGCGTCTGAAGATGATCGAACAGGTGCTGGACCGGGTGGAACGGCGGATCTGGTTGGCGGTGACAGGTTTGACCGGGTTTTTGATGATCGACATGGTCTACGGCTTTTTGACCCAAGCCCACTGAGCAATGGAGCGAGTGATGCAACACCAGGTCTTTCATGGGCTTGAGACGAAGTATTGTGCCTTTGGCGAGGATATGGCGCTGAAGGGTGGCACGATCGAAGGCTATGCCTCGGTCTTTGGTTTGGCCGATCAGGGGGGCGATGTGGTGGCCCCCGGGGCCTATCAAGGCGCGCTGAAGGCCGCCCAAGCGCCGGTGCGTATGCTGTGGCAGCATGATCCGACGCAACCCATCGGCGTGTGGGACGAGGTGTGCGAGGATGCCCGTGGCCTTTATGTGCGCGGCCGCCTTTTGACCGAAGTGCAGCGCGGGCGCGAGGCACTGGCCCTGTTGGAGGCAGGTGCGATCGACGGGTTGTCAATCGGGTATCGCACCAAAAAAGCGGAGGCGCGCGCTGCGGGCCGAACGTTGTTGGAAATCGAATTGTGGGAGGTCTCGGTCGTGACCTTCCCAATGCTGCCCCAAGCCCGGGTCAGCACATCAGAGGGCGACACTCTTGCCCAAGAACTGACCGCCACATTTGCGGCGGTGCGCGAGGCGATGGTCCAATGACCAAAGCGACGACCCTGTCAAAAAGGACGAAGGTGATGCCAGAGATGGAACCCGAACACCGGGCGGGGCTTGCCCCCTCGGCCGAAAGCCCTGCCCATGAGGTGAAAGCCGCCATGGCTGGGTTTCTGAGTGATTTCAAGACATTTCAAGCTGATATTAAATCGAAAATTTCCGAGCAGGAGTCTCGACTGACCATGTTGGATCGCAAATCCCTGGCCCAAGGCCGCCCCGCGCTTGCCCATGCAAGCGATGCCATTGCCCCCCATTCCAAAGCCCTGGGCGCCTATCTGCGCAGTGGCGATGATGATGGCTTGCGCGGTTTGGAGTTGGAGGGCAAGGCCCTGAACACGGCCGTGGCCGCCGAGGGCGGATATCTGGTGGATCCCACCACCTCGGAGCAGATCCAGTCGGTTCTGACCGGGGCTTCGTCGTTGCGCGCGGTGTCCAATGTGGTGGAGGTCGATGGCAACGCATTCGACGTGCTGATCGATTTGTCGGATACGGGCTATGGTTGGGCGACCGAGACCGGCAGCTTTACCGAGACCGCGACGCCCAGCATCGAGCGTATCTCGATCCCGTTGCACGAGTTGTCAGCGCTGCCCAAAGCCTCGCAGCGTCTGCTGGATGACAGTGCGTTTGATGTGGAAGGCTGGCTTGCGGGCCGCATCGGCGAGCGGTTTGCCCGCGAAGAGGCGGTGGCGTTTGTGTCGGGAACCGGCGTGAACCAACCCAAGGGCTTTTTGACATACCCACAGGTTGCCAATGACAGCTGGTCCTGGGGCTCGCTGGGCTACGTGGCCACGGGATCTGCGGGGGATTTCAACTCGACTGACCCGTCGGATGCGATTGTGGACCTGGTCTATGCGCTGGGCGCGCGGTATCGCAGCAAAGCCACGTTTGTGATGAACTCCAAAACCGCAGGGGCGGTGCGCAAGATGAAGGACGCCGATGGGCGCTTCTTGTGGTCGGACGGTTTGGCCGCTGGTGAGCCTGCACGGTTGATGGGCTACCGGGTTCTGATCGCCGAAGAGATGCCCGAGATCGGCCCGGACGCTGCCGCCATTGCCTTTGGCGACTTCCGCGCTGGCTATACGGTTGCCGAGCGTCCGGACCTGCGCATTTTGCGTGATCCGTTCTCGGCCAAGCCCCATGTCCTGTTCTTTGCGACCAAGCGTGTGGGCGGAGATGTGAGTGACTTTGCCGCGGTCAAACTGCTGAAGTTCAGCGTCAGCTGATCGCGCGCCACTGACGGTGGGCCCGATGGGCCCACCGCACCCTGATGCCCCCCCCGTTTGGCGACCGCGCCCCCGTGTCTGTGTGCCCCTGACCTGTCCCCACAGGTCCCTGGCGGCGCCCGGGGGGGGCATGCTTTTGCCCCATTGATCGGAGTGAACCATGACCCTGACCGAACTGACGGCGCCCGATGCGGCGGCGTTTCCCGTGCGCGCCTTGGCTGAGCATCTGCGCCTTGGCAGTGGGTTTGCCGATGATGGCAGCCTAGATGCATTGCTTGAGGGATATCTGCTGGCTGCCATCGTCACTGTCGAAGGGCGCATTGGCCGCGCGATCCTGACCCGAGATTTTCTGTGGGAGGTGACCGCTTGGCGTGCCACCGACCGCCAAGCGCTGCCGCTGGCTGGGGTGAGTGCGATCGTGTCGGTCCTTGTGCAAGACGCCCAAGGGGTCGAGACCACGGTGGACGCGCAAAGCTATGGGCTGGTGGCGGACAGTCAATGCCCCAGCCTTGAGGGGCGCCCCGCACTGCCAGCCATTCCCGCAGGCGGTGTGGCGGTTGTGCGGTTGCGCGCAGGTTTCGGCACCACTTGGGACGCGGTTCCTGGCGATCTTGGCCATGCAATCCTGATGCTGGCAGCGCATTTCTTTGAGCACCGCGCGTCAGAAGGTGGGCGGCCGTCTGAGTTGCCGATCGGGGTGCTGGCGATGATCGCACGCTACCGGCGCGTGCGCCTGGGCGGCGGTTCGGTATGAGCGCGCCGGAATTGTCCCGCCGCCTGATCCTGCAAGAGCGGGTGCGCAGCGCCGATGGGGCCGGAGGGCAGACAGGCGGATGGAGCGACCTTGGCACCCTATGGGCCGAGGTGAAACCACGCCGTGGGCGCGAACAGGCCGTGGGAGACCGGGAGCGGTCCAGCGTGCCTGTGTCAGTGACGGTGCGGGCGGCCAGCCCTGGCGCTGCCTCGCGCCCACGGCCCGACCAGCGCTTCGCGGACGGCCCGCGCCTTTACGGCATTCTAAGCGTCACCGAGCAGGGGCCCATGGGGCGCTATTTGGTCTGCGCTTGTGTGGAAGGGTTCGAGCAATGAGTTATGGCGCAAGTGATGGGTTGCAGCGCGCGATCTATGCGCGGCTGAGCGGGGATGCCGCTCTGACAGCCCTGGTGGGCAGCGGGGTGTTCGATGCCGAGGACCTGCCGTCGAGCACCAACCCGGCGGAGACCTATGTGGTGATCGGCGCTGAGCGGGTACGCGACAACGGCTCGGCCACCCATGTGGGCGCTGTCCATGATTTCACCGTGGCTGTGCACTCCGTGGCCGAGGGTTTTTCGAATGCAAAGCAGGTGGCGGCTGCGGTGGGGGAGGCGCTGACGGGCAGCGCCCTGAGCGTTGCGGATGCCCATCTGATCTGTCTGCGCTTTGTCTCGGCCCGGGCCGAGCGGACGCGACTGCCCCAAAGACGACGAATTACAATGCGGTTTCAAGCGCTTCTTGAGCCCACAACCCCTTAACTTCGACGACAAAAAGGACAGCACCGATGGTGGCGCAAAAGGGCAAGGACCTGCTGATCAAGCTGGATATGACCGGCTCGGGCACGTTTGAGACATTGGCAGGCCTAAGGGCCAGCCGCATCGCGTTCAATGCCGAGACGGTGGACGTGACCAACCTGCACTCGGCGGGAGGCTGGCGAGAGCTTTTGGCGAATACGGGCGTACGCTCGGCCAGTTTGTCAGGCTCGGGCGTGTTCCGAGACGAGGACACGGATGCGCGTGCACGCCAGGTGTTCTTTGATGGAGATATCCCGGACATGCAGGTGGTGGTGCCGGATTTCGGGATCATCGAGGGGCCGTTTCAGATCACGGCGATCGAGTATGCGGGCGAATATGCGGGCGAGGCCACGTTTGAGATGACGTTGGCATCCGCCGGTCTGCTGACCTTCACCGCCCTATGAGCGTGAACCCTTATCGGGGGGAAGTCGCCCTGGTGGTGGATGGTGTCTCCTATCGGCTGCGCCTGACCTTGGGCGCGCTGGCGGGCCTAGAGGCGCGGCTGGAGGCAGGCGGCCTGATGGATCTGGTGGAGCGGTTCGAGACGGGCCGCTTTTCCGCGGGCGATCTGCTGGATCTGTTGAGCGCAGGTCTGGAGGGCGGGGGCGCGGCCCTGAGCCGTGAGGCCCTGGCGGCAGCCGAGATCGAAGGCGGGCCGCTGGGAGCCGCAAAGGTGGCGGCACGATTGCTGTATGTCAGCTTCACCCTGCCTGAGGGGACATGAGCGCGCGCTTTGCCTGGGGCGCGATGCTGCGGGTCGCGCTGCGCGACCTGCGGCTGAGCCCGGAGGCGTTTTGGGCGCTGACGCCTGCTGAATTTCTAATCTTGACCGGCCTCGACCAGGGCGGCGGGGCCATGACGCGAAGCCAGTTGGACCTGTTGAGCCGTCGGTTTCCTGACACCAGCACAAGTGAGACACCATGACGGAAAGTTATGACGAGGCAGAGCGGTTGGACCTTGCACTGGTCGATCTGGAACGCTCGATGGGCAGTGTGGAGGGGATGGCTCAGGCGTTTCGCGGCGAGTTGGAGGGCGTGCAAGGCGCGCTGAAGACCGCGAGCACGGACACGGGTGATCTGTCACGCAGTTTGAACCGGTCCTTAAAAGGGGCGATCGACGATCTGATTTTCGATGGCGCCAAGCTGTCGGACGTGTTGGCCAATGTGGGGCAGTCCATGGCCCGGGCCACCCTGAACGACGCGCTGGAGCCTGTGCAAAAGACCGTCAGTGGCGCGCTGACAAGCGGTTTGGAGGGGATATTCGGCTCGCTCTTTGGGTTCGCCAAAGGGGGCGCATTCGTCTCGGGCCGGGTGCAGCCCTTTGCCAAAGGCGGCGTGGTGGATGGCCCCACGATGTTCCCTATGCGCGGTGGTGCCACCGGATTGATGGGAGAGGCGGGACCGGAGGCGATTTTGCCCCTGGCACGCGGGGCGGATGGATCGCTGGGCGTCCACGCAGGGGGCGGCGGTGCGCCGGTCAATGTGGTGATGAACATTTCGACCCCAGATGTGCAGGGCTTTGCGCGGTCTCGCAATCAAATCTCGGCCCAGATGAGCCGCGCGGTTGCGCGTGGCCAACGCAACCTTTGAGGGCGCCATGACATTCCATGATGTGCAGTTTCCCGTGAACATCTCGTTCGGGTCCAGCGGCGGGCCCGAGCGGCGCACCGAGATTGTGGCGCTTGCCAATGGGCATGAGGAACGCAACGCCCCTTGGTCCCAATCGCGCAGGCGGTATGAGGCGGGCATCGGCGTACGCTCGCTTGATGATTTGGCCGAGGTGATCGGCTTTTTCGAGGCGCGGATGGGCCAGCTTTACGGGTTTCGGTGGAAAGACTGGGCGGATTACAAATCCTGCGCCCCGAGCGAGACCACAGCCCCGACGGACCAGATGCTGGGGGAAGGGGATGGAGCAACGCTGCGCTTTCAGCTGGTCAAACAGTACCGGTCGGGCGCGCAGAGCCACACCCGCACCATCACCAAACCGGTTTTCGGGACAGTGACCGTCGCGATTTCGGGGGACCAGCGGGTTGAAGGGTCTGATTTCACGGTCGATTTGGAGACAGGCGAGGTTGTGTTCGCAGATGCACCTTTGCCCGGTGAGATCGTGACCGCAGGCTTTGAGTTTGATGTGCCGGTGCGTTTTGACACGGACCGGTTGGAGGCAAATCTTGCCAGCTTTCAAGCTGGGTCGGTGCCGTCGGTGCCGATTGTGGAGGTGCGGGTCTGATGCGCGCGCTTCCCGAGGCGCTGAGCGCGCATCTGGCAGGTCGGGTCACGACCTTGTGCCGGTGCTGGTTGCTGACTCGTTTGGATGGTCTGACTCTTGGCTTTACCGACCATGACCGCGATCTGAGCTTTGATGGGGCGGTGTTTCGCGCTGCCAGCGGGGTGAGCGCGGGCGAGGTCGAGCAGTCGGTGGGGCTGAACGTGGACAGCACCGAGGTGATGGGCGCGCTGAGCGGCGCCGGTCTGGATGAGACCGCACTGTTGAGCGGGCGATTCGATGGCGCGGAGGTGCGCCAATGGCTGGTCAATTGGGCCGAGCCCTCGCAACGGGCGCTGAGCTTTCGCGGAGAGCTGGGGGATATACGGATCGAAGATGGTGTGTTCCGCGCCGAAGTGCGCGGGCTGGCGCAAAAGCTGAACCACCCGATTGGCCGGTCGTTTGTGCGCACCTGTGAGTGCGTGTTGGGCGATGCAAAATGCGGCGTGGACCTGAGCAACCCTGCCTATGTGGTGGATGTGACGCTGACATCCATCGAGGCCAATGGGCGGTTCGCGATCACGGGGCTTGAGGCGTTTGCCTCCGGCTGGTTTGCTGGGGGAACGCTGACCTGGGTGACTGGCGAGAATGCAGGCCGAGTGGATATGATCCGTTCGGACAGCGGGCCTGCAGGCGCGCGGGTGGTGGCGCTTTGGCAACCGCTGCGCGCCCCCGCAGCGCTGGGCGACCAGGTGCGCATGACGGCGGGCTGTGCAAAAACCCAAGAGGTATGCACCGATAAATTCAGCAATTTCATTAACTTTCGTGGGTTTCCTCACATCCCCGGGGAAGATTGGGTGCTGGCTTATCCGACCCAAGGCAGGAACAACACCGGCGGATCCTTGTTCTGATGGAGTTTCTGGAATGACCCAAGATCAGGCGCGCGTGGTGCATGCGGTGCGCGGGTGGCTGGGCACGCCTTTTGCCCATCAAGGGCGGCTGAAGGGTGTGGGCTGCGATTGTCTGGGCTTGGTGCTGGGCGTTTGGGAAGAGTTGGGCGGGGCTGTGACCCAAGAGGTACCGGCCTACACCCCTGATTGGGATGAGCCTGGCCGGGCGGAAGTTTTGTGGCGCGCCTGCGGGTCCCATTTGAGCCTGACGGACGTGCCAGTTGCGGGTGATGTGCTGCTCTTTCGGATGCATCCGCGCAGTGTTGCGAAGCATCTAGGCTTTCTGGTGCCGGCACCGGGGGGGGATACGCTGGTTCATTCGGTCACCCGCTATGGCGTGGTGCAGACCTCTTTGGCGGCGCCGTTGCGACGGCGGCAGGTGGCGGCGTTTCGGCTGCCCGGTTTGGAGCGATAATGGCAACGATGGTTTTGTCAGCGGCGGGTGCCGCTGTGGGAAATGCGGTTCTGGGCCCGGTTTTGGGCACGTTCGGCGCGGTTGTTGGGCGCGCAGCGGGGGCGGTCCTTGGCGTGCGATACGACACGCGCTCGACCGATCAAGGGGCCTCGCCGGTGGAGGTGGGCCACGTGGACCGTTTCCGGGTGATGGGGGCGGCCGAGGCCACGGAGATCCCGCGCATTTATGGTCGCATGCGGGTAGCAGGCCAGGTGATCTGGGCCTCGCGGTTCGTCGAGACGGTCACCACGACTGGGGGGCAGAGCCAGGGCAAAGGTCAACCGAGCACCCCGTCCACCAACACTTACGCCTATTCGGTCAGCCTGGCGCTGGGGCTGTGTGAGGGCGAGGTGCGGCGGATCGGTCGGGCCTGGGCGGATGGTCAGGAGATCAGTCTTGCACGCTTGACCCTGCGGTTTTACCCCGGCGACGAGACCCAATTGCCCGATCCGCTGATCCAAGCGATTGAGGGAAGCGCGCCGAGCTATCGCGGGACAAGCTATGTGGTGATCGAAGACCTGCCGTTGGGCAGCTTTGGCAACCGCGTGCCGCAATTTCACTTCGAGGTGTTCCGCCCCCATCTGAGCAGCGCCGAGAGCGGCGAATTGCGCCTGGATGAAGAGGTGCGCGCGGTGGCGCTGGGGCCGAGCACCGGCACTTACGCGTTGTCCCCTGCGATTGTGTTTGCTGAGGGTGGCAAGGGCGTGTCTGAGCCGCTGAATGTCAGCTCGCTTGAAGAACGCTCGGACTTTCAGCAATCGCTGGGACAGATGCGCAGCGCCTATCCTGCGGCAACGCGCCAAGCGCTGACCTATCGTTGGGCGCTGAGTGATCTGCGCTGTGCATTGAGCGCCCCGCAGCCGCGATTGGGCGTCGAGGCGCGGGCGGACTGGTCAATCGCAGGGCTGAATGCGGCCGGTGCGATGCCCGTGCAAGGTGGTGTGATTGACGGGTTCGATATGGGCACACCACCCGATGCCCAGGTGATCGGTGCCATAAAGCATATGAAGCAATTCAGCACTGACGTGATGCTGCGCCCTGAACTGATCTTGGACATCCCCGCCGGGGCCGGATTGCCTGACCCTTGGTCGGACGGGGTGCAAGCCCCCCGGTCGCCCGCCCATCTTTTAAGCCTGTCAAAGGCCGCTGATCAGCCCGGCAGTCCGCAAGGTAGCGCTGCGGCCCGAACAGAGATCGACGCGTTTTTGGGAACGGTGCTGCCAAGCGATTTTGCGCTGTCGAACGGTGCGGTGGTGTACTCCGGTCCAACGGAATGGAGCTATCGTCGGTATATCTTGCACACGGCGTTTCTGTGTGTGGCCGCGGGCGGCGTGGACAGTTTTTGCTTGGGCGTTGGTTTGCGCGGCTTGACCGGTGTGCGCGATGGCGCGGGCGCAGTGCCTTTTGTGCAAGGTTTGCAAGCCCTTGCGGCGGATGTCCGAACGGTTTTGGGCCCTGATGTCAAGATCGGGTATGCTGCGGACTGGCGGGAATACGGGCCGCAAGTGGCCTCGGACGGCTCTGGCGAGGTGCGCTATCCGCTCGACCCCCTTTGGGCCGATGGCGAGATTGATTTTGTGGGCATCGAGGCCCGCTTTCCGCTGACCGATTGGCGCACGGGCGAGACGCATCTGGACGCAGATTGGCCTGGGCCCAACGATGCGGGATACATCGCGTCGGGTATCGAAGGCGGCGAGGGCTATGATTGGGCTTATGCCTCGGATGTGGATCGAGCGGCGCAGCTTCGCACACCGATCACGGATCTGGCCTATTCCGACCCTTGGGTGTTTCGCCCAAAGGATCTGCGAAACTGGTGGGACCGGCCCCATTGGGAACGGCCAGGCGGCGTGCGTGATCAGGTGAACACACCATGGGTGCCCCAGATGAAGCCGATTTGGCTGACCTCGCTGGGCTGTCCCGCTGTGCGTTTTGGCCTGAACACGCCTGAGGCCCTGCGCGACCCTTTGTGGGATGACACGCTGCCCTATGGCTCCGATGGCTCGCAAGATGATCTGGTGCAGCGCCGCCTGGCCCAGGCTTATTTGGGGTATTGGAACGCGCAGGGCGTGAACCCCGCGTCGCGCGAATATGACGGTGAGATGCTGGATCTGGGCCGGGTGTATCTCTCGCGCTGGGATGTGCGCCCGATGCCCAATGTTGCCTCTGCCGGGTCGGGCTGGCCCGATGCGGGCTTGGTGAGCACGGGCCACGGGATCTCGCCCCGGGCGGACCAGGTGTCGGTTGCGGATGTGGTGCGGGATGTGGCCGCGCGGGCCGGTGTAACGCGCGTTCAGGCGGACCGTGCGGTTGGCATGGTCAAGGGGGCTGTGATCGGAGGCCACGAGACGGCGCGCCAAAGCTTACAGCCGATCTTCACCAGCTTTGGCCTTCAAACCTTCGAGCAGGCCGACGCGCTGGTGGTTCAGGACAAGGTCTCGGCCCCGGTGAGCGAGCTTGACCCTCAGTGGTTCGTGCTGAGCGAAGGGGAGCCGGTTTTGGTGCGCGAGCGGTTGATGGAAACCGAAAACCCCGAACGTGTGCGCCTGACCTATGTTGAAGCGGACGGTGCCTATCTTACCAGCGCTGTGGAGGCACGTTTGCCGACGGACGGCATCCCGAGAAGTACCAATGAAAACGTACCCCTTGCGTTGGAACGGGGCGAGGCGCGCGAGTTGGCCGAGCGGATGCTGTCGGAAAGCCATGTGGCGCGAGACACGCTGCAATTCGTGTTGCCCCCATCCCAACACGCGCTTGCGGTGGGCGACCGGATCCGACTGAGCGGTGATCCCGAGGGCTGGTTGTACCAGATTGACCGGGTTAATGAGGGGGTCGTGCGCGGTGTCGTGGCAACGCGAGTTTTGAACCTGGAGCAAGGGATCGTCTCGATCCTGGAGCCGGTGTCGCGGCCTGTGGCACAGGCCCCCAGCGTTGCTGCACAGACTTACCCGGAGTTCATGGATCTGCCCCTGTTGCAGGGGGATTTCATTGCGCATGCGCCCTATGTGGCGGTGACATCGACCCCGTGGCCAGGGCCTGTGGCGGTGTACTCGGCGAGCGAGGATTATGGCTATGTTCTGAACACCGAAGTTGGTGCAAACGCCATCATGGGCCAGCTTGAGACGCCGTTGCCCCGGGGCTGTCCTGCGCGGTGGTGGCGCGGGACGGTTGAGGTGAGTGTGAGCCAAGGTGGTCTGTCGGCGCAACCCCGATTGGACGTGCTGAACGGGCGCAACCTGGCCTGTTTGCGCAACGGTCAGGGCGACTGGGAGGTGATCCAGTTTGCCAGCGCATCCTTGGTTGGAGAAGGCCGCTATTTGGTGAGCGATGTGCTTCGCGGACAAGCGGGGACCGAGCATGTGGTGCCTGACACCTGGCCTGTGGGCACGGACTTTGTTTTGCTGGATGGGGCGGCCCAGCAGATCGGCATGCCCACGGCCGAGCGTGGCTTGGAGCGGCATTACCGTGTGGGGCCTGCAAACCTGCCCTATGACAGCGACGCGTATGTGCACCAGGTCCATGCCTTTGATGGTGTGGGCTTGCGCCCCTATGCGCCGGTGCATTTGCGCGCGGAGCGCATGAGCGGCGGCGACATCTCCCTGACATGGTTGCGGCGCACGCGCACGGATGGGGACAGTTGGCTGGGCCTCGATGTGCCTTTGGGTGAAGCGTCGGAGTTGTATTTGGTGCGGGTTCTTGTGAACGGCACCCCCCGCCGGGAGGTGTTCGCGAGCCAGCCGTCCCATGTTTATACCGCGGCCGAGCAAGCCGTGGATGGGGCCGGGACTGACATTGCCTTTGAGGTCGCGCAGGTTTCGGACCTGTGGGGGCCTGGGCCATTTGGAGGATTGAGCTTTGACAACTGAAACCGCGAACTTGGCCCTGCCCCTGGTGCAGGCCGCCCAAGCGCAAAAGCATGTGACGGTGAACGAGGCGCTGGCACGGCTTGATGTGCTGACGCAAACGGTGGTGGTGCGTCAGGATCTGAGCGCGCCCCCCAGCGGCGCGGCCGACGGGGAGGCCTATGTGGTTGCGGGCGGTGCCAGCGCGGGCTGGGCTGGGCAGGATGGCAAGCTGGCCCTGTCGTTGAATGATGGGTGGCAGTTTGTGACCCCGAAAGAGGGGTTTCAGGCCTGGGATGCGCAAACCGGCGTGCGGTTGGTTTATGCCGGTGGGGCTTGGGCCGCGTTGAGCGCGGATACGGACAGCGCTGGCATGCGCCGCCAGTCCCTAGAGTTTGACCATACACTGACTGCGGGCCCTTCGAATTTCACCGCCCCCGTGCTGCCCGCCCAGGTTGGTCTGTCGGCAGTGTCTTGGCGTGTGATGACGGCCGTGACGGGGAGCGGGCTGACGGGGTGGAGCTTGCGCGTGGCAGGTGTGCCTGGTGATCTGGCGACGGGGCTAGGGACCGGTGGATCGGATGCTGGGCGCGTGCTGTTGGGCAGCCGGGTGCAGGTGTCCACGGCGACCGGGTTCGAGCTGGTGGGCGAGGGCGGTCAACTCTCAGCTGGCAGCCTGCGTTTGCGGGTTTTTTGGGATGAGGTGGACTTGCCCAGCAGCGTCTAAGCGGTGGATCTGATGCGCAGGGGTTTGGGCATGCTAGATCAGTAGCCTGCGGAGCGATCCACCTTGAAACGCAAGGGCGCACCCGCCTCGTGCAGGCGGATCGTCTCCACCACGGTTTGCGCGGCGGTTTTGGGGCGAGTGACCGATGCCACATGGGGTGTCACGGTGACGCTGGGGTAGTGCCAGAACGGATGCTCAGGTGGCAACGGCTCTTGGCGGAATACGTCCAAGGTCGCGTGGGCGATATGACCGGTGTCTAGAGCCGCGAGGAGCGCATCATCGTCGATCAGCGGACCGCGGCCTGGATTGATGATCACAGCCCCTTTGGGCATGAGCGCAAGGGTTCGTGCGTTGAGTGTGTTCTGCGTGGCCTGCGTGTCGGGCAGGAGCAATACGGCAATCTCTGTTCGGGCCAGCATTTCGTCCAAGCCGGCGCTGCCGTGGTGACAGGAAATGGTTGGGTGGGATTTCGCCGTGCGGCTCCAACCCATGACGGCAAAGCCAAGCGCGTTCAGCGCCTCGCCGCAGGCTTGACCGAGCGCACCCATGCCAAGAATGCCCACATGACGGTCCTGGGCCAGGGGGGGATGCACATCTTCCGCCCACACGCCCCCAAGCCCGTGAATATGGGCATCCAGACCAAGATGGTGGCGCAGCACATGGCCTGTGACCCATTCGACCATGCCTTGGGTGAGACCAAAATCCACCATGCGACTAAGCGGGATGTGCTTTGGCACCAGGGGCAAGGCTTGCTCAACGCCCGCCCAGAGGCTGAGCACGGCTTTGAGCTTGGTGTAACGCTCGAACTCTTCGATCTGTCCTCGGGGCGAGAATACCATGTAGTCCACCACGCTTGGGTCTAGAGTTGTGCCGAGTGTCGCGGCAAGTCCTGCGGTCTGAAACGCATCCGTGAGCAAGGGTTGATAGATCGGCCAATGGTCCGGATTGGCCGCGAATTGCACATTGAGCATGGTCTACCTCGGTCGGTGAATATGGGCCGATTGGATCAGTCCGAACGCCCCCATCAGCACCAGCATGGCCGAGCCACCATAGGAGACCAGCGGCAGAGGCACGCCCACGACCGAGGTAGACCGGTGACCATGGCCATATTGGTTGCAAAGAAGAAAAAGAAGGTGGCCGCTATGCCCGTGGTCAGCAATTGCCCGAAGCGATCGCGGTTCTTCAGCGCCGAGACCATGGCAAACAACACGATCAGCGCATAGAGCGCGAGAAGTGCTATGCCGCCCACAAACCCAAACTCTTCGGCCAGGGTGGTGAAGATAAAATCCGTGTGTTTTTCAGGTAGGAAGTTGAGCCTGCTTTGGCTGCCTTCCATATAGCCGCGCCCGGACAGGCCACCCGAGCCGAGGGCGATCTTGGATTGGGTGATGTGATAGCCTGCGCCCAGCGGATCTAGGGAGGGGTCGATAAACGTCTCGATCCGGCGATATTGGTAGTCTTTGAGGATTTGCCATTCCGTTCCCCGGCTGGCCATCACCGCCCAAATGAGCGAGCCGCCCGATGCCAGAGCCAAGGTGAAGTACCACAGGGACACGCCTGCCATGAACATCACCACTCCCCCGCCAGCGGCCAGCAGGATGGAGGTGCCCAGGTCTGGTTGTTTGAGCACCATGGCCATGGGGATCAGTGTGAGCACCAAGGGGATCGCCACCCACAGCGGATGGGACACTTTTTTCGGGTCGAGCCAGTCGTAATAGAGGGCAAGCATCATCACGAGCGCGATTTTCATCAGCTCGGAGGGTTGCAGGCGCATGAAGCCAAGGTCGATCCAGCGCTGGGCGCCCATGCCTGTGGTGCCAAAGAACTCCACATAGACCAGCAAGGCGAGCCCCGCGAGATAGGCAAACGGTGTGACCATGCGCCAAAAGCGAAT
>JBCBNR010000031.1:0-14115 GCA_039821665.1 Pseudomonadota bacterium | reverse complement strand
GACATGGGCGGGATCGCCCCTGGCGACTTTCCCAACCAGTTCGAGCTGAGCGCCTTTGAGGCCGCTGCCAACTGCACGATGGCCTTTTCGGAAAACCCCGAGATTGCTGCGCTGAACGGGGAAATCCAGGGCAATGGCGACCTGCCGTCCGTGGCCGAGCGTTTGCCTGCCGAGCCTTTGGTGGTCCTGCCTTACGAGGCGGTAGGCACTTACGGGGGCACCTTGCGCGCGCTGTCCAATGCGACCGAGGCGGGCACCTCTGACTTCTTGTCCGTGCGCCATGTCAACTTGGTGCGCTACTCGGACGACCTGCAAACCATCGTGCCCAACGTCGCAAAATCCTGGTCCTGGAACGCGGATTTCACCGAGCTGACCATGAGCTTGCGCGAAGGCCACAAATGGTCCGACGGGGCGCCGTTCACGTCTGAAGACATCCGCTTCTGGCTCGAAAACCTAGCGCTCGACCCGAATGTGATCGAAAAGCCAAAAGACTATGTTCTGGCGGGTGGCGAGCCGATTGCCATCGAGATCATCGATGAAACCACGTTCAAGTTTGTGCTGGCCGCCCCGAAGCCGGGTCTGCTTGTGCATTTCGCGACGTCCTATGCGCAACCCTTCCAGCCTGCGCACTTCCTGGGCCAGTACCATCCCAGCCTCGCGGATGACGCGGATGCCAAAGCCGCCGAGTTCGGCTTTGAAAGCGGCTATGAGATGGTGAACTTCTACTACGGCAATTCGGATTGGACGGACACACCCTCGCCCATGCTGCGCGACCCGGCCAAGGCCGAGACGCTGCCCTACGCCACCCAGCCCACGTTGGAGAGCCATATCTACGTCTCCGACACCACCGAGGGGCGTAAACTGGTGGCCAATCCGTATTTCCACATGGTGGACAGCACCGGCCAACAGCTTCCCTACATCTCTCGTCAGGATGAGCTTTACGCCAATGACAACGAGGTGCGCCTCCTTAAGCTGGTGAATGCCGAGGCCGACTATAAGGCGCAATCGCTGACCCTGGGGGCGGCACCCTTGCTGCTGGAGAACCAGGAAAAGGGTGACTTCTCGATCCAACTCAAGCCCACCATCGCGATGCCGGTCTTTTCGTTCAACGTAACAAGCGACGACGAAGGCAAGCGCGAGGTGTTTGGCAACCTGGACTTCCGCAAGGCGATGAGCCACGCGATTGACCGGGCCGAGTTGAACGAGGTGGCGTTCTTTGGCCAGGGCGAGCCCAAGCAGTTCATCGGCTTTTCGCCCACGCCGGATTTCGTCGATCCGGAGCTGACCCAACTTTATACGGAGTATAACCCGGACGAGGCGAAAGCATTGCTTGACGGTATCGGCATGGTCGACACCGATGGAGACGGCTTCCGCGAGTTGCCCAACGGCGACAAGATCGTGCTGAATATGCAATTCGCCACCCAAGGCATTGGGTCCGAAGTGGTGGAGTTTGTTGCACAAAACTGGTCCGACGTCGGCGTGCAAACCACCGTGAAGGAGGTAACGCCAGACGAGTATCGCTCCGCCCAATCCTCCAACGCGCTCGATGTGGGCATGTGGAGAAAGGGCCAGCCGGTCGCCATCGTTCTGGGCAATAACGAGCTGTTCGTCCCACCGTTTGAGAACTATTTTGGCCACCGCACAGGTATGTTGTGGGCCGAATGGGTCGACACGGATGGTGCCTCCGGGGTTGAGCCACCCGCCTGGGTCAAAGGCATGATGGACGACATCGGTGCGTTCCAGTCCGCGGCGCCCGGGTCAGCCGAGCAGGGTGAGATCGGCGCGCGCATGGCCTCTGCCATGGCCGAGAACCTGTTGTTCATCGGCACCGTGCAAGCGCCCAACGTGATCTATCACCGCAATGCGCTGGAGAACGTGACGGAGTTCAAGACCCAGTCTTACGAGTACTATCGCACCTATCCCTACCTTGCGCCGCAGTGGTTCCTGTCGGACGCAAGTTGATCGCAAGATAGGCAATAAGACCGGGACCGGGCGGGAAACCTCGCCCGGTTCTTGCACTTTTCCTCCCCACCCTGTCAGTGTGGCCCTAGGGGACATCTATGGCACTTTTCCTTCGCTTCGCTGGAATACGGTTCGCCTTGAGCATCATCACGCTGCTCATGGTCTCGCTGATCGTGTTTTCGCTGATGGAATTGGTGCCCGGCAATTGCGCCGAGCGGTATCTGGCGTTCAAAAACACCCAAGGCTCCGGCATTACGGTGGAGGATATCGCGGCGGAAGAGGCGCGTCTGGGCCTGGATCGTCCGTTTTTCGTGCGTTGGGGCTCGTGGGTGGGCAATGTGTTCTTTCGCGGGGATTTCGGCGAAAGCTGTATCTTGCGCGTCGGCATCAACCAGTTGCTGGGCGACAAATTTTTGATCTCTGCTGCCATCTGCATCACCGCCCTGGTGCTGGCCTATCTGATCGCCGTCCCGGTGGGGATGTACGCGGCCACATCGCGGTCTGCCTGGTTGAACGGCAGCTTGCGCTTTGTGTCCTATCTGGGCCTCGCGCTGCCCAACTTCTTGCTCGCGCTGCTGATCATGCTGTTTTTCACGGTCTATTTCGGCGACTCGATGACGGGGCTTTTTTCCAACGAGTTCCGGGACGCTGACTGGTCCTTTGCCAAGCTGATGGATTTTCTCAGCCGCGCTTGGCTGCCGGTCTTTATCCTGGGCTGGTCCGCGACCGCCTTTGCCCTGCAGACCGTGCGCGCGCTGATGCTGGATGAGAACGGCAAGCTTTATGTCACCGCTGCCCGCGCGCGGGGTCTGTATGGCGCCCGTCTTTCCTGGCGTTACCCCGCCCGCCATGCCCTGGGCCCGATTATCAACAGCCTGGGCTTTGATTTGAACCGCATTTTCAACGAACTGCCGATCGTTGCCATCATCCTGACCTTGACCGAGGCCGGTGCGCTGTTGTTGGAGGCCCTGGCAAGATCCAACGACCAACAGCTTGCCGGTGCGATCATCTTTTTGCTGACCGCCACCATTGTGGGGCTCAACTTCATCACGGACATTGCGCTTGCCCTGATCGACCCGCGCATGCGCCGTTCGGTTCTGGGAGGCTGATATGTCACTCGCAGCGGAGCCAAGCACCAGCGCAGAGCAAAAGGCCAAAGAGGCCTATTTCACCGCCTCCCAGTCGCAGCTGATTTGGGCCCGCTTTCGCAAGAACCGCAGCGCGATGTTTGCGGGCTGCGTTCTTATCTTTCTGATCCTGATCGGTCTTTTTGCGCCGTTCTTGTCGCCTTATGATCCGACCATCGCGGGGCGCGACAAGGATTACACCAATGGCGCACCGCAAATCCCGCGCTTTTGCGACGACAATGGCTGTTCGGTGCGGCCATTCATCTATGGCGTGAAACGCGAGCGGTCGATTGCCACCAACTTTCGTTGGGTGACCAGCATCGACACGGACGACAGGCGCTATGTTCAGTTCTTTGTGCGCGGCGACGACTATCGCCTGTTCGGGATAAAGGGCGATTTGCATCTCTTTGGCGTGGACAAGGGAAAGATCCACCTCTTTGGCACCGATGATACGGGCAAAGACATCTTCTCGCGCACGCTTCACGCCATTTACACCTCGCTGGCGGTGGGCACGCTCGGGGTGTTCATCTCGTTCGTGCTGGCCTTGGTGATCGGTGGCATCTCGGGCTATTTTGGCGGCTGGGTCGATGGGGTGATCCAGATGTTCACCGACGCGGTGAGGACGGTGCCTGCGATCCCGCTCTTTATGGCTGTCGCGGCCTTTATGCCGCCTGAGATGAGCGCGGAGGCGCGGTTTTTCTACATATCGCTGATCCTCGGCTTCATTGGCTGGCCCACGCTTGCGCGCCGGGTGCGCACCCATTTGTTGGTGGAGCGGAACCAGGAATACGTGCTGGCCGCCAAACTGTCCGGCGCCCGGCCCGGGCACATCATCAGACGGCATCTGCTGCCCAGTTTTACCAGCTACATCATTGTCGATCTGGTGATCTCGTTTCCTTATATGGTGCTGTCAGAGACCGCGCTGTCGTTCATCGGTTTGGGCCTGAAAGACCCGGTCAACTCTCTCGGTGTGATGCTGCAAAACACCACAAGCGCGGATGTGCTGTTGAACTATCAATGGTACTTCATTCCAGTGGTGTTCTTTATCGCCCTGGTGATGGCCTTTGTGTTTGTGGGTGACGGGCTGCGCGACGCGGCAGACCCCTATGCGGGTATCCGCAAATGAGCTTGGTCGACGTGCAGAACCTGACCATTCGCTTTGAGACGGATGAGGGGCTGATTACCGCGGTGGAGGATGTGAGCTTTCACATCGCACCTGGCGAGATTTTGGGCCTGGTCGGCGAAAGCGGCTCGGGCAAATCGGTGACGGCGAAAAGCCTGATGCAGCTCAACGGCGGCAACACGGTCTATGATCCGGCCAGCCGGATTGCCTTGAATGCCCCGGGCAGCGACCCGTTGGAGGTGCTGAGCCTGACCCAGGAACGGGACATGGGCCCGATCAGGGGCGGGGCCATTTCCATGATCTTTCAAGAGCCGATGGCCAGTTTTGCACCGGCCATCCCCGTGGGCAAACAGATGGTCGAGCAGTTGCAGATTCACACCGATCTGTCGAAGGCCGCCGCCCGCGACCTGTCGATCGAAATGCTGGACCGGGTGGGCATTTCCGAGGCAGCGCAGCGCTTTGACCAATATGTGTTCGAGTTCTCGGGCGGCATGCGTCAGCGCGCGATGATCGCGATGGCCCTGTCCACCAAGCCCAAGCTTTTGATCGCGGACGAGCCGACAACAGCGCTCGACGTGACCATCCAGGCGCAAGTGATCGATTTGATGAAGGATCTGGTGGCCGAGTTCGGCATGGGCATCCTGTTTATCACCCATGATTTGGGGGTGATCGCCCAAACCGCCGACCGGGTGGCTGTGATGTATCTGGGCAAGCTGGTGGAGACGGGGACGGTGCGCGATGTGATCCGCGCGCCTGCGCACCCCTATACCCAAGGGTTGCTCAACGCGTTGCCCAAGCTGGACGATCTAGACGCGCCGCTCGTGCCTGTGCCCGGCGACATCCCCGGCCCGTTGGAGCGGCCCGAGGGCTGCGTCTTTCACACCCGGTGCGCCCATGCGATCCCAGGCCTTTGCGCGCGAAAGACGCCGCTTCCCACGCCCCAAGGACCCGGGCATGAGGCAAGCTGCCATGCGCTGGAAGGCAACCAGGGTCTTTTGGTGCGGGGGCCCCTATGACCAGCACGCCCCCCATCGTGTCGATCAAGGACTTGGAGGTCCATTATCCTTTGGGCCGCCGCCTTTTGGGACCGCCCCCAATGCTCAAGGCGCTTGCGGGCATCACCCTCGACATTCCACGGGGCAGTTTTTTTGGTCTGGTCGGGGAAAGCGGGTCGGGCAAAACCACCCTGGGCCGGGCGATCCTCAAGGCAGCGCCCGTGTCCAAGGGCACGATCCGTTACGATGATGGCTCGGCCGCGTTCAACATCGGCACCATGAGCACGCGCGACGAGCGGGCCTTTCGCGCCCACGCCCAGTTGATCTTCCAAGACCCTTACGCCGCGCTCAGCCCGCGCATGACCGTGCGCGATATCATTGCGGAGCCGTTGGAGGTGATGGCCTTGACCGCATCGCGCGACGAGACGGATGCCCGGGTGCGCGAGATCGCCGCCAAGTGTCGCTTGAACCTAGAGCATTTGCGCCGCTTTCCCCATGCGTTTTCCGGCGGCCAGCGCCAGCGCATCTCCATTGCGCGCGCGCTGGTGTCTGGACCGCGCTTTGTCGTGGCGGATGAGAGTGTGGCCGCCCTGGATGTGTCGATCCAAGCGGATATCTTGAACCTGCTCAAAAGCCTGCGAGACGAGTTGAACCTCACGTTTCTGTTTATCTCGCACGATTTGTCCGTGGTGGCCCATGTCTGCGACACGGTTGCGGTGATGTATCTGGGCCGGTTGGTGGAAATCGCTCCCTCGCGCCGTTTGTTTCAGGTGCCGCGCCATCCCTATACCAAGGCGCTGTTGTCCGCGATCCCGTCCTTGGACCCGGATGCCCCCAAAAGCGCCCAGCGTTTGGAAGGGGAGGTGCCATCCCCCGCCGCCCCGCCGCCGGGCTGCCGCTTTCACACCCGCTGTCCCGCGGCGCGGGCCAAATGCGCGGAAGTGACCCCTTTGTTAGAGACGAGCGGCGAGGGGGGGCAGGTCGCGTGCCATTTCTGGAAAGACCTGGCGCCAGCCTAAGGGCAGGCCCCAACGGGTCGGTCGGGGATTCTGCGTGGCCACGCCCTAGTGGGTCATCGCCCAAATCTCTGCCAGATCAGCGGTGATCATCACCAGGATCATCCGGGCCGATTGGATGTCCCTGCGTTTGAGACAACGGCGCACCTCCGCCAAGCGCTCCACACATCGCTCCACCATCTCCTCAGACCGCAAGAGCGTGTGGCGCGTGGGGTGCAGAACATCCTCGGCCCGGCGCGCGGCCCCCTTTGCCGCCAACACGCGGCGCAGGGGCTGGGCACTTTCGTGCGACGCCGTGGACCCCAACACTTGGATTTGCTGGGGCAGGTTGGCCGGTGCTTGGCGCGCAGCGGATGTCCACAAAAACACTGGGCAAGACGCGGCGGCCACCAAGGTTTGCAAGGCAACAGGGTCGGGGACGCCCGCCACCTGGGCCACAACGATGGCGCGGCAGGTGGTGAAGACCTCCAACTCGAAAGCGGCCTCGGGGTCTTCCACCTCGTGCCACTCCACCGGGGTTGGGGCCAGATCGCGCATGATCTTTCGGCGTAAAAACGCGTTTGGCGAGATCAGAAGCACGTCGGGTGTTGGGAAATCGGGGGCTCTCACACCGGGTCTCTCACTCATCGATGGGACGTCGCAAGAGACCGCGAAATGGTAAAAGAGTTGCAACCGCAGCGTGCGCTACCCCACCTCTTTCGTGGAATAAAGCGACCACAGGTCGCCGCTTTTTAGGTGTAGTTCCCGACCCGACGCACTATGGTAAAAGCCAACGAAAGGATGGTTTTGATGACCTTGCCCGACAGCGATGGCGACCACAGCGTAGATGACTTTTCAGACAAAGCAGCAACCTTCGGCGACCGCGTGGCCGCCGCGCGGGGCGCGCGCAACTACTCTCAGGCGCAATTGGCGCGCCGTCTGGGCATTAAGGTTCAAACCCTTCAAAACTGGGAGGAGGACCGGTCCGAGCCGCGGGCAAACAAGCTTCAAATGCTTGCAGGCGTGCTGAACGTGTCGATCATTTGGTTGATGAGCGGTGTGGGCGAAGGTTTCGTGCCCTCCGACGAGGGGCACGCCGCATCCGTCCCGGAAAACGATGCCCTGCTGGAAGAGGTGCGCGCCATACGCGATGCGCAACTGGCGCTGCATGCGCGCTTGGGCCGATTGGAAAAGCGCTTGCGGGGCATGGCATGAAAGAGCCTGTTCCCGATCCATCGGAGGCGCGCGGGTATCGAGAGAAACGGATGAAGATCCGGGCCTGGCGGCGTGGCACCAAAGAGATGGATCTGATTTTGGGCGGCTATGCGGACGTGCATTTGGGCGCATTGTCAGATGACGAACTGGCCGAGTTCGAGCAGCTTTTGAGCGAGAACGACAACGATCTCTATGGCTGGGTAAACGGTCGCGGGCCCTATCCGGCGGAATTTGAGCCGCAATTGCAGCGAATTCGCGCCTATTTGGCCGAGAAAACCTGACGCTGTTTCGCGCTTTTAACCTCTTGTTTTGAGTTTTTCCGCATGAGGGCGGGGATAACCCAAGCGGGAGCCGTTAAATGAACATGCAGCCACAGCCCAATGCGACCCCGATCGGATCCGAGGAAGGGGCGTTTTTTCACTCCTACCTGGAAACCCTATCCATGGTGGAACGCCTTCACCGCCTGCTGTTGGACGTCATCAAGGATGAGTTTGAGCGGTTGGGACTGCTGGACATCAACGCGGTTCAGGCGCTGTTGCTGTTCAATGTGGGCGACAACGAGGTAACCGCGGGCGAGTTGAAATCGCGCGGCTACTACCAGGGGTCGAACGTGTCCTACAACCTCAAGAAACTGGTGGAGGCAGGCTATATGCACCACCAGAAATGCACCATAGACCGTCGCGCGGTGCGCGTGCGGCTGACCGAAAAAGGGCGCAATATCTGCGAAACGGTCGCCACCTTGTTCGAACGTCATGCGGAAGGCATCTTGGACCGGGAGGTGTTGGGCGATCAAAGCCTCAACGGCATCAACCGCTCGCTCCGCTCGATGGAGCGGTATTGGACCGAGCAGATTCGCTACATCTACTGACCAATGGTCCATCCGATGTGCAGCATGGGTTGTTCGATCCTGACCGATCTGGAATTGTGCGGTCAGCAGGATAAACAAATGGCCCCACCCGGGTTGCGGTGCAGTGTCCGCTCGTCCAGGTCCTAAGACCAAAGGTGCTGTGCGTCTCTTAGCCAACAGATGGCAGCCAAACATCTCTTGCAGAACGCCCCCGATGAGCCGGGCCAGCGGAAGACTACCCATCGGCACGTGAGGCGCGTCGCTCAGCGAACTTCAAACCTGTTATGTGCCCCTGTCGCTCAAAGCCAGCACTCGGGCCAGCCCTTCTAAATCGATGCTGGGGCGTGCCAATGGTCGTCAGGGAGCAGACGCGCCGTCGGGGCGCGCGCCAAGGGCCAAGGCCCGCCCAAGTAGCCTTCCAAAGACCACGCAAAACTCGCCCTCAGGGGCTTTGCGCATTGAAGATGCGCAAGCTACAACCTGCCTATGGACCAACCGCACACCTCGCCAGCTTCGCTTGAGCCTCTTTTGAGTGCCGCGCGCGCCCCAAAGTTGCCGGATCGGATCCGCGCGGCGGGCCAGGTGGACGCGTTGGAGCAGGTCCTGGCCGCCGCCAATTTGGCCTATCATCAAGACGACGCCCCCGATGTCACTGACGCGGACTATGACCGGCTCAAGGCCCATCTCAAACGACTGTTGCAGGCCTATCCGGACTTGCATCAGCCCCGATCGGTGTTGGATCAGGTGGGTGCCGCCCCTCGCTCGGGATTTGCCAAAATCACCCACGCACGCCGCATGCTGTCGCTGGCAAACGGGTTCGACCCCCAGGATGTGGCTGAGTTTGACGCCTTCATCCGCCGCTACCTCGGCCTCGCCCCCCAGGACCCTCTGGCCTATACCGCCGAGCCCAAGATCGACGGTCTGTCCTTGTCATTGCGCTTTGAGGGGGGAAGCCTGGTTTATGCCGCCACCCGGGGCGACGGCGAGGTGGGCGAGGATGTGACCAACAATGCCCGAACCGTTGCGGACATCCCGCAAAAACTGAAGGGGACGCCCCCCGAAATTTTGGAGGTGCGCGGCGAGATCTATATGTCTCATCCGGATTTCGAGGCTCTCAACAGCGCCCAAACCAAAGCGGGCGCCAAGCCTTTTGCCAATCCGCGCAACGCGGCCGCAGGCTCGCTGCGACAACTGGATGCGACCATCACCGCCGCGCGCCCTTTGCACTTTTTCGCCTATGCCTGGGGCGAGCTGTCCGAGCCATTGGCAGAAACCCAGTCGGCAGCACTCGCGCGGCTCGCCGCGTTGGGCTTTGCCACCAACCCGCTTACCCAGCGCTGCACAAGCCTGGAGGCGATGCTGGCCCATTACGACCTGATCGCCGAGACCCGGTCCAGCTTGGGCTATGACATCGATGGGGTGGTCTACAAAGTGGACGATCTGGCCCTGCAAGCACGCTTGGGCTTGCGCTCCACCACCCCGCGTTGGGCGCTTGCGCATAAGCTCAAGGCCGAAGAGGCTGTTACCCAGCTTGAGAAGATCGAGATACAGGTCGGCCGCACCGGCGCTCTGTCTCCCGTGGCACGGCTGGTGCCGGTGACTGTGGGCGGGGTGGTGGTCTCGAACGCGACCCTGCACAACGAAGACTACATCGCCGGGCGCGACAGCACCGGCGCGCCGATCCGCGAGGGTGTGGACATCCGCGAGGGCGATTGGGTCACGGTCTATCGCGCGGGCGACGTAATCCCCAAGGTGGGGGGCGTCCTTCTGGACCGCCGCCCACCGGGCACCATGCCCTACCGCTTTCCTAAGACATGCCCGGAATGCGGCTCTGACGCGGTGCGCGAGCCGGGGGAGGCGGTGGCGCGCTGCACCGGCGCGCTGATCTGTCCTGCCCAAGCGGTGGAGCGGCTAAAGCATTTCGTCTCGCGCGCGGCGTTCGACATCGAGGGGCTGGGCGCAAAACAGGTGGAGGCGTTCTTTCACGACGGTTGGGTGCGGGAACCCTCGGATATCTTCGCGTTAGAGGATCGACATGGGCCGGGCAGCGCCGAGGCGCTGACAACGCGCGAGGGTTGGGCCACCAAGTCCGCTGCCAACCTTTTTGCGGCCATTGCCGAAAAGCGCACCATCGCGCTGGCGCGTCTGATCTTTGCGCTTGGCATTCGCCATGTGGGTGAAACCAGCGCAGCCCTGCTCGCGCGCAGCTATGGCACCTGGCCTGCCTTTGCACAGGCCATGGATGCGGCGCAAGATCAGCAGGGCGAGGCGTGGGAGATATTGAATGCCATCGACGGGGTGGGGCCGGTCATGGCCCAAGCGGTCGTGGATTTCTTTCACCAAGACACCAATCGGGCCGCCTTGGACCGGCTTTTGGCCTGGTTGGAGGTCGAGCCTGCACAAGCCCCGCAAATCGATGACAGCCCGGTTGCGGGCAAAACCATCGTGTTTACCGGCACGTTGGAGCGGATGACCCGCGCCGAAGCCAAAGCCCGGGCCGAGGGGTTGGGCGCTAAGGTCTCAGGCTCGGTTTCGGCCAAGACCGACATTGTGGTGGCCGGTCCCGGTGCGGGCTCTAAGCGCACCAAGGCGGAATCCCTTGGGCTGACCATCTTGACCGAGGAGGAGTGGCTTTCGCTGCTCGACGGTTAAGATGGGCACACGGCCGCCAAAGCTTTATCCGCTCTTTGCCGAGCTGACCGGGCTTGCGGGCGTCGGTCCCAAGACGGGCAAGCTGTTCGAGGCTTTGGGCGTGACAAAGCCGCGTGACTTGATCTTTACGCTGCCCTCTGGCGGCACGGATCGGCGGTTGCGCGATGGCTTTGTGGGTGTGCCCTTGCCCGCCACCGTGACACTGCGCGCCACCATCGGCCAACACCATCCGCCCCGCAGTAGAACCCGTCCTTACCGCATCTCGGCCCATGACGGGCACAGCCATTTTCAGATCGTCTACTTCCATGCCAATGGCGAATGGCTGGCCCGCCACTTGCCCGAGGGGGCTGTGCGGGTGATCTCGGGCAAGATGGAGGTGTTCGACAGCATCGCGCAAATGGTCCATCCCGACCATGTCCTGCGCGAGGAAGATGCTCAAAACTTGCCCCCCTTCGAGGCGTCCTATCCGTTGACCGCAGGATTGACGCAAAAGACCGTGACAAAGGCCATGGGGGATGCGTTGACGCGGCTGCCCGATATGCCTGAATGGATCGACCCATCCGTGCGCGCAGCCCAAGGCTGGCCCGTATGGTCCGAGGCGGTGGTCCAGGCCCATGCCCCACACTCCGCGCGGGATCTGAGCGTGGATGCGCCCGCGCGCACCCGGTTGGCCTATGACGAGGTGCTGTCGCATCAGTTGACCTTGGCCCTTGCGCGCGCCCAACAAAAGCGGGCCAAGGGGCGCATCACCCAGGGCGACGGGCGCTTGCGCGATCAAGTGCTGCGCGCGCTTGGGTTTGACCCGACAGGCGCGCAGACCCGCGCCATTGCCGAGATCACGCAAGATATGGGCGACGGTGCGCGGATGAACCGGCTTTTGCAAGGCGACGTGGGCTCGGGCAAGACGCTGGTGGCGCTGATGGCAATGCTCTGCGCGGTGGAGGCAGGCGGGCAGGCTGCCTTGATGGTGCCCACAGAGATTTTGGCGCGCCAACATATGGAGAGCCTCGCACCCCTGGTCGAACCTTTGGGCCTGGACATCGGTTTGATCACGGGCCGCGATACCGGGGCGGAGCGTGCGGACAAGCGAGAGGCGTTGCGCACGGGGCAGCTGCAGCTTGCCATCGGCACCCATGCCCTGTTCCAAAAGGGGGTGGAGTTCGCCGATCTGCGCTTGGCCGTGGTGGATGAGCAGCACCGGTTTGGCGTGCGCCAGCGCATGGATCTCAGCGCCAAGGGCGACGGTGTGGATGTGTTGGTGATGACCGCCACGCCGATTCCACGCTCGCTCGCGCTCAGCCAGTATGGCGATATGGATGTCTCCGTTTTGGACGAGAAACCCCCGGGTCGCAAACCGGTGGAGACGGTGCTGGTCTCGGCGGGGCGGCTCGACCAGGTGGTTGCGCGGCTTCAAAACGCGGTGGCCGAGGGCCGGCAAGCCTATTGGGTGTGCCCCTTGGTGGAGGAAAGCGAGGTGACCGAGGCCACCGCCGCTGAGGATCGCTTCCGCGCCCTGCGCATCAGTTTGGGCGAAGGCGTGGTGGACCTGGTCCATGGGCAAATGCCGCCTGCTCAAAAAGACGCGGCCATGGCGCGGTTTGTCCAGGGCGACGCGCGGGTCCTGGTGGCCACCACCGTGATCGAGGTGGGCGTGAACGTGCCAAATGCCACGATCATGGTGATCGAACAGGCCGAGCGGTTTGGCCTGGCCCAATTGCATCAATTGCGCGGCCGGGTGGGGCGTGGGGCCGCGCAATCCACCTGCCTCATGCTCTATGATCCGCCTTTGGGCGAGACGGCAAAGGCGCGCCTTGGCATCCTGCGCGAGACCGAGGACGGGTTTCGCATCGCTGAGGAGGATCTTCGGTTGCGCGGGGCAGGGGACGTGCTGGGCCTTGCACAATCGGGCCTGCCCCGGTTTCAAATTGCCGATCTGGAACGCCAGGCCCATCTGATGGCGCTTGCCCAGGACGATGCGCGTCTGCATCTCACCCGCGACCCTGATCTGACCACCGAGCGGGGCGAGGCCCTGCGCCTGTTGCTTTATTTGATGGAGCGGGATCAATCCGTTGGCCTGCTGCGCGTCGGCTGACAGGGCCAATGTTCGCAAGAGTTTCTTAAATGTTCTTAAAAAGTTCTTGACCTGACGCCGGAAAAAGAGAACATTAGGGCAACTTCAGATGACGGAGCGCCCCATGGCCCAGATCAAATCCATCCTAACAAACGCGCCACGCTCGGCGCTTGCGGAAAGCCTCTGCTTGGTGGCGCTCTGCGTTGCCATCTTCGGCCTGCTGGCCTTGCCGGGGATCGCCTGACCCTTTTGCCTGCGGTTCGTGCCTCATGACCGGTGTGCTTGATCTGTCCCGACCAAGCCACCTGGGCCCACTCTCCACCGCCTGTCCCGGCGGGTGCGGCCCGATCTCAAACGGTCCTGCCTGACCAGACATGAGACGAAACGCCACTTGATCGCCGCGCCCTTACCCGGGTTGCGGCGATTTTTTTATCTCAAGCGGTGGCGCGCTGCGCTTCGAACGCGCCGAGCGTGGCATCCAAGGTCAAAAGGATGGACGCATGGCGGTTTTTATACTCGCGCGCGGGCATCAAAACCTCGAACCCCTCAAAGGGTGCGGTGGGCACGGGCCCGTCTTTTTTCAGCATCTCGGCCAATTCTGCGCGCGCTTGGGCCACCTCGGCCTCGTTGCGGCCGATCATCTGTGCGCCCGACACCGCAGCGGACGCCTGGCCCAAGGCGCAGGCTTTCACGTCTTGGGCAAACTCTGCGATCACACCATGGCGCAAAACCAAATCCACGCTCACCGTGGAACCGCAGAGCGGTGAGCGTTTCGTGGCGGTCACATCCGGCGCCTCCAGCCGACCAGCATGGGGGATTGCCGCTGCCAATTCCAGAATTTTGCCTGAATACAGCTTGATCATCTCGGCATTGTTCATCGCGCGACCCCTTGCCTGTCTGCGTCTCCAAAGATAGGCCATCGGCTTTGGGATGCAACGGCAGAGGTGTCACATGTCCTTTGATCTGAATTCGGTGAAATGGACGCACGAGGGGCTGTTGCCTGCCATTGCCCAAGCGCCCGACGGCACGGTGCTGATGATGGCTTGGATGAACCGCGCCGCTTTGGACGAGACCTTGAGCACCGGCCAGGTCACCTATTGGTCCCGCTCGCGCCAGGCGCTTTGGCGC
>JBCBNR010000030.1:0-14281 GCA_039821665.1 Pseudomonadota bacterium | reverse complement strand
GCGGCACCACCAGATTGCCCACCTCGATCTGATCCACGCTCAACCCATCCTCGGAGAAATGGAACGGCGCGTCGATATGGGTGCCCGTATGCTCACGCAAGGTCAGATCAAAAAGGTTGAACTTGTGGTCGGCCCAGTTGAAGATCGTCTCGTAGGACACGCCAGGCTCGCCGAAATAGGTCGGAAACGTCTCGTCATAGGCATGGGTCAGATCCGCCACGCTGCCATGGCCATCCGCCAGCGCGGCTGGCGCCGACAGCCCGGCCCCTGCCACCGCTGCACCCGCCACAGCCCCTTTAAAGAGGCTGCGCCGCGACAGCATCCGGTCTTGCACCGACTTCATCACACACGCATCGCACATGGTTCTTCTCCCTTTCTAAAAGCCGATTGGGCGCGTCAAAGCGCGCCCATCACGGCTTGGTTGAATCCAAATACCCGCCGCGCGCCCCCAAAGGGCACCAGCGTCACGGTGCGCGTCTGCCCCGGCTCGAAGCGCACCGCGGTTCCCGCCGCGATGTCCAAACGCCGCCCATGGGCCAATCCGCGATCAAAAGATAGCGCCCCATTGGTTTCGGCAAAATGGTAGTGGCTGCCCACCTGCACGGGCCGATCACCGGTGTTGGAGACATCCAGTTCCACCGCCTCTGCGCCCGCGTTCAGCTCGATCTGGCCATCTGCGACCATCACCTCGCCTGGGATCATCGCCCTCTCCTTCTCGATTTTCCAAAAATACTCATCTGCACCACGGCCCCCACAAGCACCCTCATCGGATGGGGTTGTGGACGGTCACCAATTTGGTGCCATCGGGGAACGTGGCTTCCACCTGCACATCATGGATCATCTCAGGGATACCCGGCATGCATTGCTCGGCGCTGATCACATGGGCGCCCGCCTCCATCAGATCCGCCACCGACCGCCCGTCGCGCGCGCCTTCGACCACGAAATCCGTGATCAAGGCGATGGCCTCTGGATGGTTCAGCTTCACACCGCGCGCGAGGCGTCCGCGCGCCACCATCGCGGCAAGCGAGACCAGCAGTTTGTCCTTTTCCCGAGGTGTCAGGTTCATCGTGTCGTCCTTAGCTTTGCCACACCCGTGGCAATGGGTGATCATCGAAAGGGGCAAGCACGCGCATTAGCGCGCGCCGCAAAAGCTGTGCGGTGGGGGCAAGACAGCGCAGGCTCAACACACCCTCCCAGCCCGATGCGCTCAGCCGCACCCCGTCGGGAAGGTCCAACCGGTTAAACCGCTGAGCAAGATCGCCCGCGCCTGGGGCCAGATAGGCAAGCGATGCGGCGGCCCGGTGGCCCGCAAATCCCACCGGCGCGTGCAGCACAGCGCGCACATCCCCGTCAAAGCGCAGATCGTCCGCATAGATCAGACGACCGTCTCGCGTCACCCGCCAGCGGTCGTGCAGCATCACCTGATCCAGACTTTCGCCCATTGCCGCGCGCCCGAACACCAGGCTTTCCAGGATCAGCACCCGCGCTGTGCCGTCAAGCTGCGCGTCAATGGACCGGCGCAGGCCCGCCCGCTGAAACAAGATCGTTTCTTGGGGCAACCAGGCGAGGGATGCGCCATCGCCTGCCCGCAGGCGCACAGAGACCGTGGCAGGCGGTCCCTCGGCGCGATAGCCACGCTCCGCTGTTTGGGTGGTCGCCGTGGCGCGGGTCCCGGGCCCGGCGCTGACATCAATCGAGAATATATCGCCCGAGGCCAACCCGCCTGCGGTGTTCACGCATACAAGTTCGGGCACAGGTCCATGGATTTTTGGCAAAAAAACCTTGGCTGACCCGGCCTGGCGCAAGCGCATCAACTTGGTCTGGCCAGCCTTGAGGCCGAGGGCCACCGCGATGTCCCCGCGCGCGCGTTGCATCGTGATGTTGTGCGCTGTGGTACCTTGATCCAGCATCTCGCCCCCGTCTGCGCCAAGGCTACGGTGCAGGGCGTTGAGATGCCAAGGAAAAACGTCATGCGCGAGGTCGCGCCTCGGCCAGCTGCCTAAAAACCGCTCAGCCCCAAGGGGGCCGACAGCCCGGACAACCGAAGCCTAGTACAGCCCCGCCTCTTTCGCGATCATCGCTGCATGGGTGCGGTTTTTCGCGTCCAGCTTGCGGCACAGCGTTTTGACATGCAGCTTGATGGTCACCTCTTGCAGGTCCAACTCGCGCGCAATCTCTTTATTGGCGAGGCCCCGGCACAGACCACCCAAAACCTGCTGCTCGCGCTCAGAGAGCGACTTGGCCAGCGGATTGGTCGAGCTCGGCTGGGGTTCTTGCAGGAAGTCGAGCGGTACGTATTTCTCGCCCATAGCCATAAACCGGATGGCGTTCATCAGGGACTTTGCGGCCATGGATTTCGGCAGATAGCCGATGGCCCCCGCATCGATCGCCTCTTGCGCGATGGTGCGCGGGGCGACCCCGGACATCAGCGCCACAGGCTGGCCGTTGCTCAGCTCGATTGCTTTGCGCAGACCCTCTAGACCATTCATGCCCGGCATACCGTAATCCAGCAGGATCAGGTCGAACGGGGCAGTGGTTGCGATTTGAACGCAAGCCTCAGCCAGGTCTTTGGCCAATGTCAGTTCGAACTCGGACTCACGGGTCAAGAACGCGGCCAGCGTGTCGCGCACAAGTTCATGATCATCAGCCAGCAATATACGCATGCCCCAAACACCCTTCTTATTCCGTACGAGGGGTGCCCTTCATGGCCTCGGCAACAGACGACGCCAGGCGCGCCAAGTCGACAGGTTTGGCGAAGACACCTTGTACACGGTCACCCGCGACCCGAGGGTCGGTAAGGCGCCGAGCCAAAGCTGTCACAAGAAATATAGGCAATTCCGGGGCAGCTTTGCGGACTCTTTGGGTCAAGTCCCCCCCGTTTAAACCAGGCATATCGTAATCCGTGATCACAGCGGACCAAGCATGGGGGTCATCTTCGACCGCTTCGATGGCCAATTCAGCCGCGGGAGAGACGGCAACCTCGGCGCCCAAACGCTCCAAATAAGCCTGGATGATGCGAGCAACATCCTCCTCGTCATCGACCACCAAGATGGTTGCCCCCGCCAGCGAGAGGCCGTGATCCAGCACCTCATGGGTGGCCCCGTCGGACAAATCCTCCACAATCAGCGGCAGGTACACGTCGAACCGAGTGCCCCGCCCCTGTTGGGAGGTCAGATCGATGGCCCCGCCCGCCTCAGACACCATGCTGGCCACCGTGGACAGGCCCAACCCCGTGCCGGCATCGCCCTTGGTGGTGAAGTACGGCGTGAACACTTGCGCCAATTCATGCGATGCGATGCCGGTCCCGTTATCCTCCACCCGCAGGCGAGCGTAGGTCTTGCCCTCTTCCAGAACACCGACGACAGCTTTGGCGTCGTGAGGCGCGTGCCACTTGTGCAAAGCGACCGAGATACGCCCTGCCTGATGGACCATGGCATCACGCGCGTTCAACACAAGGTTCAGCGCGATCTGAGAGACTTCGTGCGGGTCGCCTAGGACCACCAAAGGCTCCGTGCCCAGGTCCAGTTCCAACTTCACTTGGCTTGGCAGGCTTGGCCCAACCAGCGAGCGCAGGTCGCGCAGGGCCGAACCCAGATCAAACGCACTGCCTTGGGTTTGCGTGGCGCCAAGGTCGAGCAGACGGTTGACCAGTCGCGCGGCCCGGTTTCCCGCTTGGGTGATCCGGTCGGATTGACGCCGCACCGATGGCGTTGCCTCCTCATCGGTGGAGATCAGCAAGGCTGAGCCATTTATCGCGGCTAGCAAGTTATTGAAATCATGGGCAACACCGGCGGCCAACTGGGCAACAGCCTCCCGTCGCTGCGCGTGGGCCAGCGCCTGTTGCATGGCCCGTGTGCGCTGGGAGGCCTCTTCTCGGTCTGTCACGTCACGGATGGTGACCACGGTGCCCGTGCCCGGCAGAGGTGTCGCCAACACCTCGTGGAACACCGGGCCATCGGGGCCCAGCCGCTCTAGGGTTGTGACCGTCCCAGGCGTCGGTTTGTAGTGTGGCGTGACGTAGCGTGCGCGCCAATCCTGGCCTGTTGCCTCACGCGGGCTGGCATGGCCCAAAAGCTGGGCGGCAGAGCGGTTGAGATAGAGCACCCGCTCTTTGGGATCAGTGATGGCGATGCCGTCAAACGCTGCCTCCACCGCGGCCACCTGTTGGGCGAGCAGCGCCTCGGCTGTCTTGAGCGCAGTGACATCGGTCACCGAAAGCACCCGCGCACCGCTGTCTGCACGTCGCAAACGCAACAGCAGCGACCGGCCATCCGCAAGCGCGCATTCCAAACCATCAACCTGACCGGCCTGGGCCAGCAGTGCGTCCCCCTCATGGCTGACACCTGCGGGTTCGGAGGCCTTGCAAAACGCCCGCCAATTGTCTTGGAACGTCGTATTCTGCTCCCATCCGACAGTGGGTGCTAGGTACAACCGCTGCATTGAAGGATTGGCGAACATCACCCGGTCATCTTCGCCCAGGACAAGAAAACCATCCTCGATCGACACCAGGATACTTTCCATTTGCGCGCGAGAGCGATCCCGCTCTGCCTGTGCATCGACCCGGGCCGTGGCGTCGGTTTGGGTCGCCACCATATGGCGCACCTCGCCCCCCGCCCCGTAGACTGGGAAGACGGTCAATTCGTTCCAAAACAGCTCGCCCGACTTGCGGCGATTGCGCAACAGAAAGGTACCTTGGCCGCGGTTATAAATGGTCTCGCGCAGGCGGTTGCGCTCGGGCGAATCTTCCATTTCGGCGGACATGAACCGGCAATTCGCACCCAAAGCTTCCTCCGGGCCATAGCCCGAGATCTCTTGAAAGGCGTCGTTGATATAGACCAACGGCATCTCGGGGCCGGACGCATCGGCGATGGCGACCCCTGCGGAACTGCCCTTGATCGTGGCCGCAAGCAGGGCGTTGTGGGCCGTCAGGGCCTTGGTGCTGAGCGCCTGCACAAAAAGGCCCGAGATACGCTCGAGCAACTTACCATCGGAGGCGCGAAACACCTCGCCTTTGGTTTTCAAGCACAAAAGACTGTAGGTGACATCCGCCACCCTTCCGCACGGCCGGATCAAGGCCGCGCCGAAAGGATCGAGATCCAGCGAGCCGCCCCAATGCCCAGTTCGGTCTAACTCGTTGATCTTACGAGGCTTTGAGAAAAGCGAAAAGGGCGCCCGCACCACGTCATGCACCTTCGAGACCGGCAGTGCGCGGATCACCTCGGCCCGGTCATCCTCGAATTGCTGCAACAACAGCACGCTGTCTGCATCAAGCAAGTCCACCAACCCACTGAGCAAGCCGTTGATCGCGGCATCCGGTGTGGGTGCAACCGTATAGGCCTCGATGGTCGAGAGCAGTTTTTTGGTCTCGCGAAACGCCAAAGCCTCGCGCTCTCGCAAGACCTGAAGCTCGAGCAGCGCTTCTCGTAATTGTTCATCTTCGGCCATGGCGGCCCCTCAGACAGTCCTAGTCCGAAAAGATAATGCAGGAAATCATGAGGTTTCCATGGCGATTTCCACTGCCCAGAATTTGGCCCTGCTCGCCGAAGGTGAAAGCGCCCAGGAACGGCGCGTCGCCCAATTCGTCCTGAACGCCTTTCACCACTTCGCCCAAGCGTTCCTCCACCCGCAACATGCAGCCGCCGCAATAGATCATCAGCGCGCCCAAGACATCCTCTTTGGCGATGCCATCGGCCGCGCAGGCAAGGCCCGCGACACGCCCCGCGCGGGCAGTCAGCCAATCGATGGACCCCTTCATCTGATACAGCAACTCGCCTTCATAGACATTGGCAAAGCACTGCAACCGCCCGTCGCGGGTGGCACCGCTGGGATGGGTCAAGACATAGCTTGGCACGCCGTCCATATGGTGCAGCTCGCGCCCCAGCGGCCAAAGGGTGCTGTCAGACAAAATCGGCCGCACGTCCATATGCGCACTCGGTGTCACCGGCACCGCGCCTGCAGTCCATTCGTGATACACTTCTGTGGCCGGGCGCCCATCAATCTCCAACACCTCGCGTCCCAGGGAACGGGTCACGCGCCCCTTGGGTCCAGCAGGGGTATAGCCGTTTTTATAAGCAAACGAGACCTGACCCGAGGGGAAAAGGACTGCGACTGACACGCCTTCGGATGTCTGAACGCCTTGATCGCGCAGGCACCAATTGCCCTCGATCGTGTCATCGGCCGCCGAGCCGCCGATGATCGGCACGTCATCGCCCAAAATGCTCTCGATGCCTGCCAGCACCGCCTCTTCGCTGCCCGGTGTGGCACTGACCCAAACCAGTGCCGGCACTTCGCCCGGGCGATCCGCATCCAACAGCGCCTCATCCGTGGCTTGGCGCGCGGCCCCTGCCGCGTGGCCGTTGAACGGGCGCAGAGCCGCGCCGTAATCCCCATCCGAATCGTAAAGACAGAAAAGTGCTATCTCGGCCTTCAGCGCATTTTGTGTCATCGCCCCTTTGCAAGACGACGCGCACAGAACGACCGTGCCCTGATCGCGCAGCCCTTCCACCAAAACCGTGGGGTCCGCGCTGACGCAATGGTGCAGCGAGGCAAAGCTTGGGCTCTCGCCCTGCTCGGCCAGTTTACGTTGTACAATCGCAACCGCATCTGGACCGGTTGCTTCGAACACCTCTACGCGCATGGGATCGCCTTGCCAAAATTTGCACGGTTCACGACCGGTGCTTGGTATCAAAGGAACGCTGTAATAAGGGCAGCGCAAGGGCACAGGCCTGGCACACTTAAGGATAGTTTTCCGCACCCTTTGCCCAGGTGTAATGGGTTGGTGGCGCAAAAGCAGGTCAGAAAACCAGGCAGGCAGGGGCTTTTCTTGGGCGCGCGTTTGGGGCATTCCGGGCGCATGCTGCGGCCCGCCACCGCCTCCAATTGTGCGAGAGAGCCCGATGCCCCCCCTTTTGTTTTTGCCCGGACTGATGTGTGATGCGCGGCTGTTTGCACCGCAAATCGCGGAGCTTTCCAGGCTGGGGGCGGTCATGGTCGCGCAGTATGGCGCGGCGGGCACCATCCCCGACATCGCCCAGCATGTTCTGGATCAAGCGCCCGAGCGGTTTTGCCTTGCGGGTCTGTCCATGGGCGGGATCGTGGCCATGGAGGTCGCGCGCCAAGCGCCCGCGCGGGTGGCATCCCTTGCCCTGATGGACACCAATGGCGCGGCCGAAAGCGCGCGGGCGGCAGACTTTCGCGCGCGCATGATCGACATGGCCAGCGCGGGTGGCCTGCGCGAGGTGATGCAGGCGCATCTTTTGCCACGCTATGTGGCAGACCCGGTCGGCGACGCGGCGCTGTTGGATCTGTGTTTGACCATGGCCGAGGAGATCGGTGCGGACCAGTTCATTCGCCACAGCCAAGCGCTCATGTCCCGCCCCGACCAACGGCCCCACCTACCGGCTTACTTGGGCAAAACTCTCATCCTTTGGGGCACGCAAGACGCGCTTTGCCCGCCGCGCTACCACCACGAATTGGCCGATCTGCTGCCCCATGCTCAGTGTGTGGAGGTGGACGGCGCGGGTCACCTGCCGGTGTTGGAGCGGGCCAAGGTGACGACAGATGCGCTGAGAGGTTGGTGGACAGGCGGGGATGCCTAAGCCCCCTTAAGGATCAGGGGGTGCCTGTCATCCCTTTGCACGCACAGCCAACAAGCTCATCTTGCAAAAGATCCAGCCCTGGCTGAAGCGAGGCCGAGACCGCGTCCAGCTTTAGATCCGCAGCCCTGAGCTTGGCATATGTGACCATACGTACAAGCGCGGCATATTCCTGGCATCGCTCGCAATTCGAGGCCCCTCGGGCCGGCTCGATCTGATCGGCAAACCCACGGTCTGAAACCACCGCTGACCTTTGAGACTTCATACCACACCGCTCACTTGTCCGATCAACAAAGCGCAGGAGTTGAAAGCAATCAATCGAAGTTTATAATTCAATCTATGGAAAAAATCGATTTATACCGGCTCGATGGCCATGCGATGCGGGTGTTCTTGCATATCTACGACACCCAGTCGGTCAGTCGCACGGCCGATGCCTTTAACCTCAACCAGTCCACCATCAGCCATACTTTGGAAAAGCTCCGCTCGGCTCTTGAAGATCCCCTGTTCATCCGGGCGGGTCGTCGGATCATCCCGACCGAACGGGCTGAGGGGCTTGCCCTACAAATGCGCAAGATCGTGGCAGAGATTGACGGGCTGCGCCTGACCACGGACGGCGGGTTGGACCTGAGTGCCCGGCCCATCACGATTGCCTGCAACGTGACCGAAACCCTGCCAACCCTGGCGCGCTTGCGTGACCTGTTGTGGGACACAGCACCCGAGTGTGAATTGCGGTACCTGGAACTGGGTTCACGCGAAAATCTTGAACCCATTCTGTCCAGCGGTGCGGCGGATCTGGCCATCTCGGTTCATCTGCCGGTGTATCCAGCAGCGCTGACCGCACGAACCCTGTTGATCGAGCCGATGCAGGTTTTTTATGACCCCACCATGCGTGGGCCGATCACCAGCGTCGAAGAGTATTGCACCGCCCGGCACGGCGCGTTGGATTTCGGTGGCTCAAAGAAAAGCAACGTTGCCATGGCGCTTGAAGCGCAATCGCTCAGCCGTCGGGTGATTTTGGCCGCCGCGAACGTGCATGTCCTGGGGCAATTGCTGCGCGGCACGGATTTGATCGCGACCATGCAGGCCAGTTTGGCAAAGCACGCCTTTTCCCATCTGGCCCACACGCAACCGCCGATGATTTTGCCAAATCTACGCTTTGACCTGGTTTGGCACCGGCGTAACGAGGCGTCGGTTCGCAATGCATGGCTGCGCAAACAGATCACGGCCTTGGTTCAGCAGGCAAATCCTATGGCAAACCAAGACCTGGCTTAAACCCGCGCGCCCCGGCCCAGTTTGTCCAAGATCTCGGCAGCACTGGTCAGCGCTGCGTCCTTCTTGTCATCGCCCATACGGTCCCAGGTGCGGTACATCTGGGCCATGCGCGGATTGTTTCCCAGCTTTTCGCGGTGGCGGATCAGGAAATCCCAGTATAGCGGGTTGAACGGACAGGCCCCCTCGCCCGCCTTGGTTTTGACCGAGTAATGGCAGGTTTTGCAGTGGTCGGACATCCGATCGATATAGGCGCCCGAGGCCGCATAGGGTTTCGAGCCCAAAAGACCGCCATCGGCAAACTGGCTCATGCCCACCACATTGGGCACTTCGACCCACTCATAGGCATCCGCGTAAACCGCGAGATACCATTCATGCAAAGCGTACGGGTCCACCCCCGCCAGCAAACCAAAGGTGCCGGTGACCATCAGCCGTTGGATGTGATGGGCGTAAGCCTCCTCCAATGTTTGGGTGACAGCGGCTTTGACGCAAGCCATATCCGTGTCGCCCGTCCAGTAGAATGCAGGCAGCGCGGCAGTCGCGCCCAGCGCGTTGCGGCGCACATAGTCGGGGCCTTCATGGTCGTAGATCCTGCGCACATATTCGCGCCAGCCCAGGATTTGGCGCACAAACCCTTCGACCGCATTGATCGGCGCGCGCCCCGCGCGATACTCCGCTTCGGCCAGGCGACAGGTCTGCAACGGATCGAGCAGACCTGCATTGATGTAGAGCCCCAGGATCGAGTGGTAGAGCCACTTTTGGTCCCGCAGCATGGCGTCTTGGTAGTCGCCGAACTGGGGCAAATGGTGGGTCAGAAACCGCGCCCGCGCGGCCTCAGCCCCTTTTCGGGTCACCGCAAAGCGAAAGGGGTGCAAACCCCCTGGATGGTCGGCAAAAGCGTCCGCAACAAGGTTCAGCACCTCTGACGTTGGCTCGCCCTCCGGCGCCTTGGGGGCGTCGGGCAGGAACAGGTCCTGGCCTGCGGGTTTGCGGTTGTCGTGGTCGAAATTCCACTTCTCACCTGCAGGTGCATCCCCATCCATCAGCACGCCGGTTTTGCGCCGCATCTCGCGGTAAAAATACTCCATCCGGAAGGCCTTGCGCCCCTCGGCCCAGGCGGCAAACTCGGCTTTGGTGGAGATGAAGCGCGTATCCTCCAGCACCGTCACCTCCAAGGGCAGACCCTCGATGATCTCGCGCAGGCGCCATTCGCCGCATTCGGTTGTCAGCACCCGGCTCGCACCGGTTTCTGTGGCCCGGCGCAACACTTCGCTTGCGATGCTTGGGCCGGTCTCGGGGTCGTCATAGCGGCTGTAGGCCACCGTCCAGCCCGCGCAGCGCAGCTCTTGCGCAAAGGCGCGCATAGCCGCGAACAGAAACGCGACTTTCTTTTTGTGGTGGCGCACATAAGACGCCTCATCCCGCACCTCGGCCATAACCACTACATCGCGCGCTGGGTCTGCCGCGGCCAGGGCGGACAAGTCGGGGGTCAGCTGATCGCCCAAGACCAACACCAAGTTCACCATTCTATCGCCAGCCCTTTTTGATCGAAGAACCCGCCCGTGTCCTGTGGGGTCAAACCATCGAGCACCTGTAGCAGGTTGGCCGCCGCCTCACGCGGGGTGACTTTGGGACGATTGCCCACAAACGCCTTGGTCAGCCCCGTTTCCACCGTGCCGGGGTGCAAAGCCACGACAATGCTGTCGGGGTTTCTCCGAGCAAGCTCGATCGCAGCCCCCCGGATCACCTGGTTTTGCGCGGCTTTCGCAGCGCGGTAGCTGTACCAACCGCCCAGATGATTGTCTCCGATGGACCCGACACGGGCGGACAGCGACGCAAACACCACCCGCCCCTGGCGCGGCAACAGCGGCGCGAAATGCTTGAGCAGCAACGCAGGCCCCGTCGCATTCAGCGCGAATTGCGCAGCCATCGCCTGCGGGGTGATTTGTGATAGCGCCTTTTCAGGGCCAGCACCGTCGATCACCAAAGCGCCGGTTGCATTGATGATGCGCTCAAAGGGTCCAGCCAGGCCATCGGCAAGACGGGCAAGCGCGCCTTCATCCGTGACGTCTAGGCCGTCGCCGCTGCGGCTAAGCCCGACGGCCCCGGGGCAGGCATCCATCAGGGCAGCACCAATGCCGCCCGAGGCGCCGAGGATCAAAGTATGGCTCATGGCCGGGCAAGATAGGGGCCGCGCGCCTCAGTCAACCGGGCCTGGGCCAGTTCGCCGCGCGCTGCGGCAATTTGGTCTTGTCCCGCGCGCGCCCCTGCCTATACTGCGGCCCCATGAGCCAGGTGTTTGACCTTTCGCTGCTTCTGCTTAGCCGCCTCTGAGCGTGCCGGGACGACGGTGCGCGCGCTCAGGGGACCCAGGACGCGCCGCACCAAACGACATCAAACATGACACATGACCGGCTTTAAGGACCTCATCCGATGGCACATGCATCCGACGCAAACCGCGTTTTAATCTTTGACACCACGTTGCGCGATGGCGAGCAGTCGCCAGGTGCGACCATGACGCTCGACGAAAAGCTGGAGATTGCCGAGCTTTTGGACCAGATGGGCGTGGACATCATCGAGGCCGGGTTTCCCATCGCCTCGGAGGGGGATTTCGAGGCTGTCTCAAAAATCGCCGCGCGCAGCGACAGTGCGGTGATTGCCGGGCTCGCACGGGCCAACTTTGCCGATATCGACCGCTGTTGGGACGCTGTGAAGCACGCCAAACACCCGCGCATCCATACCTTCATCGGCACCTCACCCTTGCACCGAGAGTATCAGGTGCGCCTGGACAAAGAAGCGATGGCCGAAAAGATCGAGGCCACGGTCGCCCATGCCCGCAACCTGTGCGACAATGTTCAATGGTCGCCCATGGATGCCACAAGGACAGAGGATGATTACCTGTGCCGGGTGTGTGAGATCGCGATCAAAGCGGGTGCGACCACGATCAATATCCCCGACACGGTGGGCTATACCGCCCCGCGTGAGAGTGCGCAGATCATCCAAATGCTGCTTGAGCGCGTGCCGGGCATGGACGAGATCATCATCGCCACCCATTGCCACAACGACCTGGGCATGGCGACCGCCAACAGCCTTGCGGCGGTCGAGGCAGGGGCGCGTCAGATCGAGTGTACGATCAATGGCTTGGGCGAACGGGCGGGCAACACAGCGCTGGAGGAGGTTGTGATGGCCCTGCGCGTGCGCCACGATATCATGCCCTACACCACCGAGATTGACGCGACCCGTCTGATGCAAGCCAGCCGCATGGTGGCCGCAGTCTCTGGCTTTCCGGTGCAGTTCAACAAGGCCATCGTGGGCAAGAACGCCTTTGCCCATGAAAGCGGGATCCACCAGGATGGAATGCTCAAACACGCGGGCACGTTCGAAATTATGCGCCCTGAAGACGTGGGCCTGAACGCCACCAATCTGGTGATGGGCAAGCATTCGGGCCGTGCGGCCCTGCGCGCCAAACTGGAAGAGCTGGGCTATGATCTGGGTGACAACCAGCTCAAAGACGTCTTTGTGCGCTTCAAAGAGCTCGCGGATCGCAAGAAGGAAGTCTATGACGAGGATCTGATAGCGCTGATGACCGACCAAACGGCAGAGGCGAAGAACGAGCGGATCCAAGTGAAATCGCTGAAGGTGCAATGCGGCACAGAAGGGCCCCAGACCGCCGATTTGATCCTGACCATCGACGGGCGCGACGCCCAGGTTCAGGAAACCGGTGACGGCCCGGTGGATGCCACGTTCAATGCGGTCAAGTCGCTCTTTCCCCATGGCGCGAAACTGGCGCTTTACCAGGTCCATGCGGTCACGGAAGGCACGGATGCGCAAGCGACCGTCAGCGTGCGCATGGAAGAGGATGGCAAGATCGCAACGGGCCAGTCGGCGGATACCGACACGGTTGTGGCCTCTGCCAAGGCCTATGTGAACGCGATCAACAAACTGCTCGTGCGGCGCGAGAAGACGGCCAACTACAAGGTGGGTTAGGCTGGCCCTGTCTGGCCTGTAAACGGGCCCCGGCGGGGCCCGTGCCTGCGGCGCGAGTATTTTTGGAAACTCGATTGGGGTGCGGGTGCCCTTGAGCAACCGGGGCGCGCGCCCCATGTTTGGTCCAGCGCACGAAGTTTTGGAAGGCAAGCCCCCGTCGTGATCAAGTTTACCCCGATCCTTTTGGCCGTTCTGGTGGGCCTGGTCATGTACCGCTTTTCGGCCTGGCGCACCGGGCGCGAGTTGGACGCACGCTCGACCGAACTGGCAGATCCCACGCTGATCCGCCTTGCGGATCGGTTCGCCAAAGAGGTGGGGTTGGAGCGGCTGAAGGTCTATTTGTACGAGACCGATGCGGTGAACGGGCTTGCGGCACCCGACGGGCGCATTTTCATCACCCGTGGTTTTTACAATAAGTATCGCCTGGGCGATGTCAGCGCTGAGGAGATGGCCAGCGTCATCGCCCACGAGTTGGGCCATGTGGCCCTGGGCCATTCCAAACGGCGGATGATCGATTTTTCAGGTCAGAACGCCATTCGGGTGATCTTGGGCATGGTGCTGGGCCGGTTCATCCCCTTTGTGGGGGTTTATCTGGCAAATCTCGTCGCCTCGATGCTGGCCGCGCGCCTGTCGCGCCAGGACGAGTACGAGGCCGATGCCTATGCCGCGGCGCTGCTCACCAAAAGCGGCCTTGGTGTGGACCCGCAAATCACGCTGTTTGAGAAGCTGGAGTCGCTGACGGGCACGTCCGGCCAGCTGGCTTGGCTGATGAGCCATCCCAAAACCGCCGACCGGATCGAAGCGATCAAACGCCTGGAACAGGGCTGGACGCGCCTGCCCGAAGCCTGAGCTTGACGCTGCGCGTCCCAGCGGCCATGGCAGCAGGGAAGGAGACGCCATGGCCCAAGCCAGCCTGACCATCGATTTGGACGCCATCGCCGCCAATTGGCGGGCGCTGGACGCGCTCTCGACGCCGCAGGTGGAAACCGGGGCCGTGGTCAAAGCGGATGCCTATGGGCTGGGTGCGACACGGGTTGGCCCGGCGCTCGCGCGCGCAGGCGCGCGCAGCTTTTTCGTGGCCCAGGCCGAAGAGGGGGTAGCCTTGCGCGCGCATCTCGGCCCCGGCCCGCGCATCTTTGTCTTTTCGGGGCATATGGCAGGGGACGCGCCCGCCCTGCGCGGGGCGGATCTGATCCCCCTGTTGAACGGGCCCGAACAGTCCAAGCGGCACCGCGACAGCTGCCCCGATCATACCTATGGCTGGCAGATCAACACCGGCATGAACCGCCTAGGCGCAGAGCCGGCAGAGTTGGCAGAGATGGAGATCGGGGCCGCCCCCGTGCTGACCATCAGCCACCTTGCCTGCGCGGACACACCCCAAGATGGGGCAAATCGCGCACAACAGAACCTGTTCGAGGCTGCAAGCAGCG
>JBCBNR010000029.1:0-14623 GCA_039821665.1 Pseudomonadota bacterium | reverse complement strand
GGACGCGACCTGGCCCTCAGGGGACACCGCAAGGCCCATGATCGGCCCGCCATGGCCTTTGAGCGTGGTAAACTCTGCCTCTTGCGCTAGTCCGGCCATGGCCCAAAAGACCACGGCCAAGGAAGTCAGCCACCGCACTGCATCACTCCGCCGGGGTGGCCGGCGGTGTCGCTTTGGCAGCCTCTTTGGCTTTGACCTCTTCATACCAGATCGAATGGTGCTGGTGCGCCCAGGCCTCGTCCACCTCGCCCGAGCCCATGGCGTCATAGGCCCCCTCCATTCCGACCGAGCCGATATAGATATGCGCTATGATGATGGCCATCAGCACAAAGCTGACAATCGCGTGCCAGGCTTGGGCGAACTGCATCTCCTCTTGCGGGCTTAAGGCTGTGGGGAAGGGGGCCATGCCAACCCATTCGTTCACGCCAAAGCCGTTCAGGATGCCAAAGGTTTTGGCAAACAGCGGCAGCTCGAACGGGAACAGCAACGACAGGCCCGACATGCTGATCGACCCGCCAAGGAGGATCACCGACCAGAAAATAACCTTCTGACCTGCGTTGAATTTCTTGGCCGGTGGATGCTTAGAGCCGACGATCCCGCCAAATTGCGCGATCCACTTCAGATCCGTTCGGCTGGGCAGATTGTGGATGACCCAGAAGACGAACACCATCACCAGCGCCAGCATAAACGCCCAAGAGACGTTGTTGTGGATGAATTTAGAGCCGATAAGCAGGTAGGAGTTGACCTCTTTGCCCAGATACGGCGCGATGAACAGCCGCCCCATCAGCACCACCAGGCCAGTGATGCCCAGCAGAATGAACGACCCTGCCAGCAGCCAATGGGCAAACCGCTCAACCGCGTTGAAGCGGGTTACCGTGGTACCGGCTTTCTCGCCGTCCACCGGGATGCGCCCGCGCAGCAGGTAAAACAGGATCAGGGCGGCGATGGTACCCAAAAGCAAAAAGCCACCATAGGTGACCAAGGGCCCTTGCCTGAATTGATACCAAGCCATGCCACCCGATTGCACCAGCACCTTGCCCACATCCCCCCCAGAGGAGACGGTGATATCGGCCTTGTTGTAGCGCAGTGCGCGCCACAGATCCGGGTCGGAGGCCCCGCCCAAAGTACCCAGTTGGGACGCAATGCCAGCCGCGCTGTCCGGATCACCGGTCAGGTCCGAGCGGAAGCTGTCGTCAATCGGCTCGCCCCGTTGACGCTTGAGGATATCTTCAAGCGTTTGCGCGCCCCCAGTTGCGGATCGGTCCGGGGCGCTCGCTTGGGGCTCTGTGGCCTCCTGGGCCTGGCCCATCATTGGCAGGCTAAGGCACAGCCCCAGCAGCACAGCGCATAAGATCCGCAGCATCCCCGTTCTCCCCCGGTTTGAAATCTGTCAGGTGGGGGTGCTACGCTGCGCGCGGCACCCCCGAAAGCGTAGGGTGACGCGCACCGCTTTTTGGGCGCGCGTCACCGGCGTTTAGCCTTTGGCGTTTAGCCGCCTTTTTGGTCGTAGGCTGTGCCCCAACCCCAGGCGCCCGAGCCGAAGCCACGGGCCACCACACGCTCGCGGTAGATGGCCGACACAACGTCGCCATCGCCCGCCAGCAGGGCCTTGGTGGAACACATTTCCGCACAAATCGGCAGTTTGCCTTCCGCGATCCGGTTGCGCCCATATTTGGCGAACTCGGCGGTGGAGTGTGTCTCCTCTGGGCCACCGGCGCAGAAGGTACACTTGTCCATCTTACCGCGAGACCCGAAGTTGCCCGCCTGCGGGAACTGCGGCGCGCCAAACGGGCACGCGTAGAAGCAGTAGCCACAGCCGATGCACAGGTCCTTGGAGTGCAGAACGACCCCTTCTTCGTTTTGATAGAAGCAGTCGACCGGACACACGGCCATACAGGGCGCATCCGAACAGTGCATGCAGGCCACGGAAATCGAGCGTTCGCCCGGGTTCCCGTCCTGGATCGTCACCACCCTGCGGCGGTTGATGCCCCAGGGCACCTCATGCTCGTTCTTACACGCGGTCACACAGGCGTTGCACTCGATGCAGCGCTCGGCGTCGCAGAGAAATTTTGCTCTAGCTGCCATTCTCTTTTCTCCTCCTTACGCTGGCATGATCTTGCAGAGAGTCGCTTTGGTCTCCTGCATTTGGGTCACGCTGTCATAGCCATAGGTCTGTGCGGTGTTGGTGCTTTCGCCCAACACATATGGGTCAGAGCCGTCCGGATATTTGGACCGCTGATCCTCGCCCTGGAAATGACCGCCAAAGTGGAAGGGCATGAAGGCAACGCCCTCGCCCACCCGGTTGGTGACCATTGCCATAACCTTGACCTTGCCGCCTTCTGGGCCTTCGACCCAGACCTGTGCGCCGTCCCGCACGCCGATATTGTTGGCATCACGCGGGTTGATCTCGACGAACATGTCTTGCTGAAGCTCGGCCAGCCAAGGATTGGACCGGGTCTCATCCCCGCCGCCCTCGTATTCCACGAGACGACCGGAGGTGAGGATCATCGGGTAATCCTTGGCGAAGTCTTGCTTCTGGATCGACGCATAAAGCGTCGGCAGACGGTAGTGGGATTTCCGATCCTCATAGGTCGGATAATCGGCCACCAGATCGCGACGGTTGGTGTAGAGCGGCTCGCGGTGCAGCGGCACCGGATCCGGGAAGGTCCACACAACTGCACGGGCCTTGGCGTTGCCAAAGGGCGCACACTCATGCTTGATCGCGACCCGCTGGATGCCGCCCGAAAGGTCAGTCTTCCAGTTGGTCTTCGGACCAGCCACCGCATCGATCGCGGCCCGCTCCTCATCCGTCAGATCGCTGTCCCACCCAAGGTCCATCAGCATCTGCATCGTGAACTCTGGATATCCATCTTGGATCTCCGAACCCGCGCTGTAAACGCCTTCGGCCAACAGGTTGTCGCCATCCCTCTCCACGCCAAAGCGTGCGCGGAAGGTCAGACCCCCCTCGGACACGGGCTTGGACATATCATAAAGGTTGGGCGTGCCCGGGTGCTTCATGTCTGCAGTGCCCCAGCACGGCCATGGCATACCGTAGTAATCGCCATCTGCCGGACCACCGATCGCTTGCAGCGTCGTGCGGTCAAAGGTGTGCTGGTTTGCCATGTGCAGCTTGATGCGCTCTGGCGACTGACCCGTGTAGCCGACGGTCCACATGCCCGCATTGATCTCGCGGGTGGTGTCCTCGATATTCGGCGTGATCCCGTCCTCTTCCAATCCGATGTTGCGGAAGATGCGGTCGGCAAAGCCGAACTTTGCCGCGAACAGACCGATGATCTCGTGATCTGTCTTGCTCTCGAACAAGGGATCGATCACCTGCTCGCGCCACTGGATAGAGCGGTTCGAGGCGGTGACAGAGCCATGGGTCTCGAACTGCGTGGTCGCGGGCAACAGGTAAACCCCGTCCTCGCGGTCATGCAGCACGGCCGAGACGGTGGGGAACGGATCGATCACGACAAGCATGTCGAGCTTTTCCATCGCCGTTTTCATCTCGGTCATCCGGGTTTGCGAGTTGGGCGCGTGACCCCAAAGCACCATCGCCCGGACATTGTCCGGCTGGTCGATGTTCTCTTTGTCCTCCAAAATCCCGTCGATCCAGCGCGACACGGGCATACCGCTCATGTTCATGAGCGCCTTGTCTTTGCCGTCTGCACCTTTGATCGTGGCGAACTGGCCCTTCAGCCAGTCCAGATCCTCGCCCCAGACCCGCGCCCAATGGGCCCAAGAGCCTGCGGACAGACCGTAATAGCCTGGCAGAGTGTGGCTGAGCACGCCCAGATCGGTCGCGCCTTGCACGTTGTCGTGGCCACGGAAGATGTTGGTGCCGCCGCCCGTTGTGCCCATGTTGCCAAGCGCCAACTGCAGCACGCAATAGGCGCGCGTGTTGTTGTTGCCGTTGGTGTGCTGGGTGCCACCCATACACCAAATCACGGTGCCGGGACGGTTGTTGGCCATGGTCCGCGCCACACGACGCAACTGCGAGCCTGGCGTGCCGGTAACCCGCTCAACCTCTTCAGGGGTCCACTTCGCGACCTCTTCCTTGATCTGGTCCATGCCCCAAACACGGGTGCGGATGAACTCTTTGTCCTCCCAACCGTTTTCGAAGATGTGCCACAGGATGCCCCAAACCAGGGCCACGTCCGAGCCGGGCCGGAAGCGCACATACTCATCCGCGTGGGCGGCGGTGCGCGTAAAGCGCGGGTCGCACACGATCAGCGGTGCGTTGTTCTGCTCTTTGGCGCGCAGAACGTGCAACAGCGAGACGGGGTGCGCCTCGGCCGGGTTACCGCCGATGATGAAGATGGCTTTGGAGTTGTGAATGTCGTTGTAGCTGTTGGTCATGGCGCCGTAGCCCCATGTGTTCGCAACACCCGCAACGGTGGTGGAGTGGCAGATCCGTGCCTGATGATCCACGTTGTTCGTGCCCCAATAGGCCGCGAACTTGCGGAACAGGTAGGCCTGCTCGTTGTTGTGCTTGGCGGAGCCGAGCCAGTAGACGCTGTCCGGGCCGCTTTCGTCCCGGATTTTCATCATGCCGTCGCCGATCTCGCTGATCGCTTGCTCCCAGCTGATGCGCTTCCACTCGCCGCCTTCTTTTTTCATCGGGTACTTGACCCGACGCTCGCCATGGGCATGCTCGCGCACGGCGGCCCCTTTGGCGCAGTGTGCGCCCAGGTTGAAGGGGCTGTCCCAGCCGGGCTCTTGCCCGACCCAAACACCGTCCGACACCTCGGCCACGACCGTACAACCGACCGAGCAATGGGTGCAGACAGTTTTCTTAAGGTCCACCGCACCAGAGGCGGCAGATTGCGCCGTGGCTTGGGTGACCGAGCCGCCGGTGGCAGCGATGGCCGTCAGACCACCAATGGCCAAACCGGACCCGCGCAGAAACGCGCGGCGGTCTACCGAAGCGGAGGCCGCCTCGGACAGGATCGAGGCCCGCTGGGGGCGTCGCGCAACCCCGTTGGTCTTTTTCCTTAGCATGTTCATCCTCCCTTGCGTGCTTGGGGTTAATCCCCTCGCGTGCTTGGCTTGCGAAAAAGGCTCTGATCAGTCGGGCGTCACGCAACCAGTTGTCAGATCCGTCTTAGTGAAATCGTCCGATTAAAACCGGGCGCTCTCGAAATAGGCGCGGGTGTGCGCGGTGTCCTGCATGGTCTCGCGGGACAGGTCAGGCTCGGCTGCTTGCACAGCGCCCCCTGCGGCCACGGTTGCGGCTGCCAAAGGCGCTGCGGTCCCGGCCAATTTCAGAAAATCGCGGCGGCCTTTGACGTCGGCCTCCTCGGTCTTCTTGGTCATCAGAGGATCCTCCTCTTGGTTATGGCAGTTACCTGCCGGTTCTTAGTGTGGCGGTTCCCCGCCGGTGAAAGAGCGCCGTTTGGCGCCCCAAACGTCGTTAACTCGCGCGCTCAAGGCGGAAGGCTTCCGTCTCGACCTCCATAAACAGATGCCCGACCCGGCCCACAGGCGCGTAAAACACCGAGTTCTTCGCGCCTTCCAAATCGTCAAAGAAGTGCCCCGCCCAAGGGGCGATGTGCTTTTGGTAAAAGCCGCGCTGGGTTGCGAGGTCCGCGGGCGAGCCGAAGCGCCCCACGATCATCGCTGCCATCATCTCCATCAGGCTGGCTATATTGTCCTCGGGCTCGAACACCGTCTCGGACCGCGCCAACCCGCGCGCCGTCATGTCCTGGCGCAGCAACGCCAGCGGCTTTTCGTTCAAGAACCCGGTCATGTAATAGCTGGCATAGGGCAGCAACTCGCCGCGGCCCAGCCCGATGAAAAGCGCGTTGAACTCGCTTTCCACCGTCTTTGGCTTGGTGATGCGTGCCATCTTGGCCAGGGTATCGATCGCCTCACCCAAAGGGGTCTCATCGCCAGAAAGGCTGGCCACTTGCGCCAGCAGCAGCTCGTCCGGCGGGGCGGACAGAGTAAGCCCCATGAAATTGTAGAGATCCGCGCGCTGGCGGTCCTCTGGGGCAATTTCAGGCTGGGGCGTGTCAGTCATCTTGGCGTCTCTCAGGCGGGTGTTGCATCGAAGGTGAAGGTCATGCGGCGGCGCACGGGCAAGGGCGGCGCATCCTCATAAGCCGCGTCATAGGCGGCCTGGGCGGTGTTCGGCGACGGCTCGGCACTCGGGGCACCGACTGCCATGGGGCTGGCTGGCGCATCGGGCTCGGCGGTGCTCGCCAAAACCTGGTCGGCGTCGGGCTCAGGCTCAGGCTCAGGGGCGTTTAGCGCCTCGGCCTCGCGCGCGGCCTTTTCGGCCAGCGCTTCGATATGGGCCAGCATCCCTTTGCCCACCTGATAGGCGGTCTGAAGGTTCTCCACGACGGTGGCGGCATCGGTGAAATCCTCGCCGTAATCCACCAGACCGTCGAGGTTGGCGAGGGTCGGGTTCAGCCGCCACAGCGTGCGCAAGGCCCGGGTTTTCAGCCGCTGGGGTACGGCAGACCCAATGAACTCCCGCACGTCCTCAGCACTTTGCAGGGTCTCAGGCTCTGCCAAGCCAAGCTCTTCAAGAATGTCCTCGTCCGAGCGTTCGGCCAGCGCCTCCTCGGACTGCGCGTCAGAGCGCGCTGCCTCTTCGGCCTCGACAGCCGCTTTGCGGCGTGACCAGAAATCCCCACGGCTCATTGCAGGCGCCTCCGCATCCGGGCAGGGGTTGCATAGATGTCAGCAGCCTTGCTGATCCGCGCATCGCCCACGCCGTCTTGCACCAGGTCCACCCGCTGCTTGTCGCGCTTGCGCTTCACGAACGGTGTCTCTTCGTGGTGGGTGGCCACGAACCCTTCGATCCAATCGCGCAAGGCAGCGGGCATTGGCACCTTTTCGACGATCTCTTCGCCGCTGTCGGTGTAGTCCTGCGCCTCGTAGGGCGAGGCGGTGACGACCACAATGTCGAGCGGGGCCTCGCCCGCGCCCTCGCGCATCACCACGTAGACACAAGGAACTTGGGCTGCCAGGCCGTGCTGGTAGGCTTCTGTCTCAGCCCCATGAAGCTCCAACATCGGGGTGCTGGCGTGAAATTCCGTGATATCCCCATCGCGACGGATCTCTTTCCAATCAGCTTCCGGCGCGCCGGGCAGCACAGCGCTGGCCCGCCAGGACCAGCGGCGCCACGGCGTGACCCCTGGGCTGCGTTGAAGCACAACGCCCAGCGGACATGCGTCGAATGCCTTTGGATTGAAGATCAAAAGATCCACCCCTCCCTGATTTTTATTTTGGTATACTGTTGTCCACGAAAACCGGTCTGGGAACTGTTTTTTGGCGCATCGGCGCGCAAAAGGGCCAAAAAGGTCAATTTGGGCAGGCAAGGCAGGGGTCAGAGGCGCCTTGGGACGTTTTGTCCTAGTTTACGTTTTTTATCGGCTATTGCGCTCACTCGATGCCACGAATCAATTGCCCTCTCCCCCCTTGCGAATCATCCCCGCACACCCAACTGCTGAGCGGGCGGCGCGGCATCGAGACGATTGTAGCTGGCTTGAAACTGTGGCTAGACTGACGCTCTAAGCGCATGAAAGACCGGAATAAGTCCGGCTGGGGAGGGGTCACATAGCGATGTCTAAGACATTGATAACATGTACGTGTTTGGGCACGCAGGCGGTCCATGCAGAGGCGCTGGAACACGCGACCGGCCTGGCGGTGCGCGCGCCCTGCAAGGCCCTGTGCACCGAGAACTTGGACCAAGCCGCAGAGGCCCTGACCGCTGGCGATGCCGTGCTGTGCTGCACCCAGGAGGCCGCGACCTTCGAGGCGCTGGCCGAGGAACTGGGCACAACGCCTGCCCCTCTTTTGGATCTGCGCGACCGGGCCGGTTGGACCGAGGACACCGCCAGCACCCTGCCCAAAATGGCCGCGCTTGTGGCCGCGGCCTCCCTTCCGCCTGCCCCTGACAAGACCCGCGATGTGGTGTCCGAGGGGATGTGCTTGATTTTGGGTGGGCATGATAGCGCCTTGACCGCGGCCGAACTCCTTCAAGACCACCTGTCTGTCACCGTGCTGCTGGCCCCGGGCGCAGAGCTGCCGGACACCCGCAACTTCGACGTGATCACCGGGCGCTTGCGCCGGGCCACGGGCGCGTTTGGCGGCTTCGAGGTCACGATTGACGCCCTGCAACAGCGCGTGCCGGGCGGGCGGGGCGCGCCTGAATTGACGCCAGCTCAGGACGGGGGGCGGTCGACTTGCGACATCCTGCTGGATCTTCGGGGGGATACACCGCTGTTCCCGGCCCATGAGAAGCGCGAGGGGTACCTGCGCGCGGATCCCAGCCATGCCCCGTCGGTGCATGGGGCGATCCTTGCCGCATCCCACCTGGTGGGAACGTTCGAAAAGCCGCTTTATGTGCGGACGGAGCCGGTTCTGTGCGCACATTCCCGGGCCGAGCAAACCGGCTGCACCCGCTGCCTGGACCTTTGCCCCACCGGGGCGATCCTGTCCAATGGCGAGGCTGTGAGCATCGATCCGATGATTTGTGCGGGCTGCGGCGCATGTTCATCCGCCTGCCCTTCGGGCGCGGTCAGTTACGATGCGCCCCCGGTGGACCATACGATGCGCCAGGTCCAAACCCTGGCAAAAGCCTTCTTGGATGCAGGCGGCAAAGCCCCGCGTTTGTTGGTCCATGACAGCCACGGGGCCGAGATGATCCGCTTAGCCGCCCGCCATGGCCGCGGCCTGCCCGCCGACGTGGTCACCCTGGATATGCCAGCGCTGGGCGCCTTTGGCCATGCGGAGGCGGTGGCCGCCCTTGCCGCAGGCTTTGCCCATGTCAGCCTCTTGCCCGGGCCTGGCACCGACCGGGCTGCGATGGACACGCAGATTGCCTTGGCCGAGGCAATCGCGGGCGCGGGCGCAGGCAAGGTTGCGCTTTTGGACACGACAGACCCGTTTGCGATGTCCGATACACTTTTCGACGCCACACCCCTGGCTCCTTGTGCGGACCCTGTGCGCCCCTTGGGCACGCGACGTCAGATCGCGCGCCAAGCGGCACGCGCGCTGCGACCGGAGGTGGAGCATGTGCCCCTGCCCGAAGGCGCGCCCTACGGGGCCGTGCTGGTGGACACATCGGCCTGCACCCTATGCCTCAGCTGCGTGTCGCTCTGCCCATCTGGGGCGCTGGGCGACAACCAGGATATGCCGCAATTGCGCTTCCAAGAAGATGCCTGCCTGCAATGCGGGCTTTGCGCCAATATCTGCCCAGAGGACGCGATCACCTATGAGCCGCGCCTGAACTTGACCGAGGCGGCGCTCAGCCAAACGGTACTCAACGAAGAAGAGCCCTTTGCCTGCGTGGAGTGTGGTGCGTTGTTCGGATCGAAATCTGCGATTGATCGGATCACCGAAAAGCTGACGGGCCACGTGATGTTTGCCGACCCTGGAAAACTGCGGATGATCCAGATGTGCGACAATTGTCGGGTGAACGCCCAGTTCCATTCCGACGACAACCCCTTTGCCGGCGGCGAGCGGCCTCGGGTGCGCACAACGGATGACTACTTCTCAAAGCGCAAGGATCACTGATGGGTCAGCGGCTTGCCCAGATCCGCCGCAGGCATGGCGGCGACATAGGCCAAAATCGCCTCCACCTCCTCGAGCGTCAGCTCAATGGGCGAGATGGGCGAGGGCCGGTTGACGGGAAACGGATCCGTCAAATCCTCGATCTGGGTGAAGGATGGGTGCGGGTTCAGGGCATAGAAGGCAGCAAACCGCTGCTCCCAATCACCCAGCGAGCGCAGGACGGCAAAACTGGGGGTGGACCCGATGGACGACCAAGCGGTGTTTTTGTCCACGGCGTGGCACCGGGTGCATTTGGCCAAAGACACCTCGTGACCCCAAACCGCATCACCGTCCAATGTCACCTCGACCACCACCCGTTCCACCGCCTGCGGCGCGCCGAAAAGGGGCGTGCCCTCGGGCGCAAAGCCCTGGATCGTGCGCACGCCCACATCGGATGTCAGCCATGCGCGCAGCTTGTCCGTTCCGGGATGACCGGCGGACGGCGCGTCCACACTCCAGGTCTGGTCAAGGCCAAAGAACAGCGGCGTGCCGGTATCCCCCAGGCGCAAATCTGCCTCTTGTGGGGTCTCGACCAGCTGTACCTTCACTTGGGTTTTCAACGAAAAGCGCGGCAAGGCGAATTTCAAAACGCCCGTCTCCACCAGGTTGGGCGGCGCATAAAGGCGCACCAGCCGATCCTCGGCCCAAGCGGTTTGGGGCAGGATAACACAGATCAGCAAAGCAAGCATTCCGCGCAACAGCATAGCCCAAGCCTAGGCCTGTCAGTCGCGGCCCGTCAATCACTCTCACAAAGGACCACCCCATGAGCGACGATTTCAACATGTCGATGCGCAAGTTCCTCAAACAGGTCGGCGTGACCTCGCAACAGGCCATCGAAGAGGCGATGCGCGGGGCACAAACGGCGGGCAAAACCTATCGGGTGAAAGCTGTAATCACCGTGGAAGAGCTTGGCATGACCCACGAGGTCACCGGCACCATCACCGGGCAGGATTGAGGTCGATGAGTGTAGAGCGGGAGGCCGTTCTCGCGGCCCTAAAAACAATCACCGACCCGGTGGCGGGCACGGATATCGTCGCCAGCGGCGTCATGCGCGCGCTGAACGTGGACGGCGATACGGTGCGGTTCGTCCTGGAAATCGCCCCCAGCCAGGCAGAGGCCTATGAGGCCGTGAAGGCCAAGGCAGAGGCGACGTTGGCGGCCCTCGATGGGGTCTCGAAGGTCTCGATCGTGCTGACCGGACATTCAGACACGGCCCCGCCGGACCTAAAGCCTGCTCGGCCCAAGCCCAAGGGCCCCGAGGCCGTGCCGGGGGTGGATCGCATCCTTGCCATTGCCTCTGGCAAGGGGGGCGTCGGCAAGTCCACCGTGTCTTCGAACATCGCCTGTGCGCTGGCGCAGATGGGCCGCCGCGTAGGGTTGTTGGATGCAGATGTATATGGCCCGTCTCAGCCGCGCATGCTCGGCATCTCCGGGCGCCCCGCCTCGCCCGATGGCAAGATCATTCTACCCTTACGCAACCACGGGGTCACCATGATGTCCCTGGGTCTTATGACCAACGAGGATCAGGCGGTGGTCTGGCGCGGGCCGATGCTGATGGGCGCTTTGCAACAGATGCTGATGCAGGTGCAATGGGGCGGCCTGGATGTGCTGATCGTGGACCTGCCGCCCGGTACCGGGGATGTGCAGATGACGCTCGCCCAGAAAACCCATGTGGATGGGGCGGTGATCGTCTCCACCCCCCAGGATGTGGCGCTGCTGGACGCGCGCAAGGGGATCGATATGTTCCAACAGCTCAAAGTGCCCATCGTGGGCATGATCGAGAATATGAGCACGCATATCTGCTCCAACTGCGGGCATGAAGAGCATGTGTTCGGCCATGGCGGCGTGGCGGCAGAGGCCGCAAAACTGGGCGTGCCGCTGCTGGCCGAGGTGCCGCTGGACCTGAAAATCCGCGAGGCCTCGGACGGAGGCGCACCCATCGTCGTCAGCGCACCGGACAGCCCCCAGGCGGCGTCCTTCCAGGCGGTGGCCCGCGCGTTGTTGGACAAGGGGCTGGCATGAGCACGCCCGCCTTGCGCTTTCCGCCCCTGTTGTCGGGCGAAGAGGTGGGCGAGGATGCCTTTGGCCATGCGGTCCGCCGCGCAACCTTGGGCGTGGACGCGGGACTTGTGTGCTACGTGCTTGGCGCCTCGGAGGTTCAAGCCGCTGTGGTGCTTGCGCCCGAAGTGCCGTTGTCCCAGGCCATGACCATGCTGCCCCTGTGCGCTGTGGGTTTCCAAAACGCGCTTGGCGCGCTCGCCCCACCGGAAGTTGCCGTGCATTTGGATTGGGACGGCGGGGTGCGGGTCAACGGCGCATCCTGTGGTGCGTTCCAGGCCATGGCGGATACCAAAGACCCCGCTGCCCTGCCCGCTTGGTTGGTGGTGGGGTTCACACTGCCGCTTTTGCCGCAAACCGAAGACCCTGGGGACGCCCCTGACACCACATCCCTGTTCGCCGAAGGGTGTGCAGAGGTGCACCCGCCCGACCTGGTGGAGGCCTGGGCGCGCCACAGCCTCAACTGGATCGCCCGGTGGGAAGATGACGGCACCCGCGCCCTGCACGCGGAATGGCGTGGGCTTGCCCATGGCATCGGTGAAGACATCACACTGCACGGGCGCAGCGGTACATTCTTGGGGGTGGATGAGGAATTTGGCATGCTGCTGCGCGACGCTGGCGGCGAGACCCATCTCTTGCCCCTGACAGAAGTGTTGAAGGACGCCCCATGAAACTTGCACGTGCCATCCATTTTGACGAAAGCGACCAGCGGGTGTTCGCCAATCCCGCCCGCACGGGCGAATGGTGCCTGTCTGGGGGGTTCGAGTTTTCCAACTGGACCCAGGAGGATCTGGTCGGCAAGGCGCGCCAGGCCTTTTCCAACGGCTGGTTAGGATTGGAAACCGGCGGGCGGGCCACCTTCGTCGCTGTTACCGAGTTGCAGCCAGACGAACACGCAAGTCTGATCGCCCAACTCGGCCAGCACTTCGTGACCTATTACGGCGCACCCGACCTGGCCGCGGCCCAGCCCGTGGCCGAGGAAGAGTTGGCCCAGATGATCGATCTGTGCGAGGACCACGCCCCCAACACCTTGCTGACCGTCGCGCGCGAATTGACCGATGCAGGGGTGAGGGAGACGTTTCGCACCATCTCGCCCCAGGATGCGGGGCTCGATCAGTTTGCCATCCACGGCGCGTTGGACGAGGAGCACTGAGCGCCCAGCGCGGTGCCCCATCGCGCGGCTGGATCGCCTGCAACCGGGCAAGGCGCGCTGCTGCGCCTTCGCCTCTGCCCAGCCCAAGGGCCGGTACACCCCGGGCCTAGGGCCCCGGGCGCGCACGCCCCGGCTGGATTTGCGCAGCACCACGGTCCGGTTTAGCCTGACCCAAGAAAGGAGCCGCCATGACCTCTGTGCGCGTGCGCTTGTTGGTGCTGGCTCTAGCGCCCCTGGTGCTGCTGCTGCCGCTGTTGCTGTTCTTGGGCATGACACGCTGGACGGCGGATTACGACGAATTGCTGATCGCCAAGGTCGAAAGCGACCTGCGGGTGGCCGAGCAGTATTTGGCGCGCATCGTGGCCGACACGGGCGACGATTTGGATGGGCTCGCAGGCTCCGTCGCGTTTGCAACGGCGCTAGAAGAAAACCGTGCACCAGCGTTTTTCGAACAAAGCCGCGCGCGCCTTGGCCTCGATTTTCTGTATTTCCTACCCGATGGTGCAGGCGCGCGCGCCTCGCGCTGGCCGATCATCGCCACCGCCCTCGACGGACGGCCCGCCACCTCTATCGACATCTTCAGCGCCGCGGATTTGCGCGCGCTTAGCCCGGATCTGGCCAAACGGGCCGAGATCGCCCTGATCGAGACCGAGGCCGCAACTCCCACAGAACGGCGAGTGGAAGACCGCGGCATGGTGGTCCATGGGGCAAGCCCGGTGGAGGTGGGGGGCACCAAGGGCGTGTTGGTGGGGGGGATCCTGCTGAACCGAAACCTTACCTTCATCGATACCATCAACGCGCTGGTCTATCTGAATGCCGTCACGGGGGGCGAGTTGCAGGGCACGGCCACGCTGTTTTTGGAAGATGTGCGTGTCTCGACCAATGTGCGGTTGTTCGCAGATGTGCGAGCGTTGGGCACCCGCGTCTCCGCCGTGGTGCGGGGGGCGGTGCTGGACGAAGGGACAACCTGGCTCGACCGGGCGTTTGTGGTCAATGATTGGTATATCTCGGGCTATCTGCCGATCCTGGACAGCTTTGGAAATCGGGTGGGCATGCTCTATGTGGGCTTTCTCGAAGCGCCCTTCGCAGAGGCAAAGCAGAACGCCATATGGTGGATGGCGGCGGCGTTTTTAGGCGTGTTGTGCCTGTCGGTTCCCGTGTTTTTGTGGATGGCGCGGGGCGTCTTTGCCCCGCTGGAACGCATGACCCAGACCCTGCGCGCCGTGGGCCAGGGGGATCTGTCCGCGCGCACACAGCACACGGGTCTGCGCGACGAGATCGGGCAGGTCGCCGCGCATATGGATGACCTGCTGGACCAGGTGCAAGACCGGGATCGTCGCCTTCGCGCCTGGGCGGACGAGTTGAACACACGGGTGGACCTGCGCACCGCCGAATTGCGCGATGCCAACTCGAAGCTCGAAGAGACTTATCGCCAATTGGTGATGAGCGAGAAACTCGCCGCCATTGGCGAGATCACTGCGGGTGTCGCGCATGAGATCAACAACCCCGTGGCCGTGATCCAAGGCAATGTGGACGTGATCCGCGAGAGCCTGGGGCCTGCGGCGAAAGACGTGGTGACCGAGCTTAACCTGGTGGACCGCCAGGTCAGCCGCATCCGGGCCATCGTTGGCAAGCTGTTGAAGTTTGCCCGCCCCTCAGACTTTGCCGAGATGTCTGGCCATGTCTCCCTTGGGGCGGTGGTGGCGGACAGTCTGGTGCTGGTGGACCACACCCTCAGCCGGGGGCAGATCGAGGTGGTGACCAAACTCGACGTGGTCCCCCCCGTGCGCGCGGATGCAGGCGAGATGCAGCAGGTGGTGATCAACCTCATCATGAACGCAGCCC
>JBCBNR010000028.1:0-14646 GCA_039821665.1 Pseudomonadota bacterium | reverse complement strand
GGCCCGTGGCCCCGAAGGTGGATGCGCCTTTTTGCTCGATCATCAGGCCCACCAGACGCTGGCGGACGGCATCCGTATTGCCCATAGCGATCAACGTCTCAACCGCGCCGGTGTGAAAAGCGGTCAGATCCGCCTGGGTCAGGCCAAGGTCCGTTGGGCGCAGGATCTCTGACTGGGACATCGGAATGCCGCCGGAGATTTGCGCCAGGTACTCGCCAAAGGCGATTTGGAGCAACAACGCCTCGGTCTCGCCAAACTGGCCGCGCAGATGCAGCGCATTTGCCCAGGCTTGCATCTGCTTGAGGCTTTCGACGTAGGTTGCGAGCCAGGCAAGACCGTGGGCTGCGTATTGATCCGCCTCCAGCGCCTTGCCCGAGATGCGCGCACCGGTGCTCACCCGGTCCGAGAGTGCTTGTTTCGCACGCTCTAACAGGGCCTCGCACGGGGGCAGGGTGGCCGCGGTCAGCTTGGTCAGATCGGCCAGAACCACCGTGGTTGAGTCAAAATCATGGGTGGCCAGGGTCATCGTATTGGTCCTTATCGCGTGTTGGGGCGCCAATGTCATGTTGCGGCGCGGAATCGCAATTGTGCGTTTGCGTTGCTTGTAGCGATGCATGCTGGTTGCGTCAATTCTCCACGCAATAAAATGCCGCGAAAAAAGTGTTTGACGAAATTTAATTAGCATTGCGAAGGCGCGCGTGGAGGTGTCACTGGGGCTTATGGATGCGCTTGTCTCGCAATATGGTGTGCTGGTGGTCGGGCTTGCCTTTGGCGTCATGGCCTTTGGCGGCTTCACGAAGGGGGCCGTGGGCTTTGCGTTGCCGACCATCGCCATGTCGGGCATTGGGTCGCTGATGTCGGTGGAGCTGGCCTTGGCCGCGCTGATCCTGCCGTCACTGGTCACCAACATCCAGCAAGCGCTGCGGCAAGGCTGGGAGGCAGCGCGCGCCACGGTGCACAAATATTGGCGGTTGAGCGTGATCATGCTGGTTATGATCGCACTGGCAGCACAACTGGTGGTGGTGCTGCCTGACCGGGCGCTTTTCGGCATTCTGGGGGCCATGGTCACTGCCCTGGGTACGGTGCAGCTGATCGGTTGGCGACCCAACATTCCGCCCGCTCAGCGGCGCCGGGCAGAGCTGCTGGCAGGGGGCATCGGTGGCGTGTTTGGTGGGTTGGTCGGGGTTTGGGGGCCGCCCATACAGCTGTATCTGCTGGCCCTAGAGACGCCCAAGCAAGAGATGGTGCGCGCCCAGGGCATCTTTTTTCTCGCAGGCTCGGTCGTTCTGCTGGTCAGCCACCTTTATAGTGGTGTGCTCAACGGGGTCAGTTTGCCGTTCTCGTCCTGGTTGATCCTCCCTGCGTGGATTGGCCTGATCGCGGGACAACGGGTTCAGGACCGGCTGCCCCAGGAGAGGTTTCGCAGGCTGACCTTGATTGTGCTGATCCTGGCGGGGCTGAACCTCTTGCGACGGGCCTTGATGGGCTAAAGCGTGCGCGCGTCGCCCGCCCGGCGCGGATCACCCGCAGCGGTGACTTGCCCGTTTGGGGCGCGGCTTACCCCATGCACCCCGCCGAAGAACATCGAGGGCGTGTGCCATTCCGTCGCCTCCGGGTGGGCGCGCAGGATGTCGGCGCGGGCGTCTTCACGCAGCCATCCTTCGAAATGGGCGCTGTCCCTGTCACCATGGACGCGCGGTGCTGTGATCGCCGCCTCAAGCGGCAGGTCATGGTCGATCAGCCCAAGGGCCACTTGTGTCAGGGCCGAGCGGATGCGCGCAGACCCGCCCGAGCCCAGCATGTGCCGCGTGCCGCTGTCCGCCAAAACCGACATGGGGCACATCATTGAGGCAAGCGCGCTGTCCTCGGCCCAATCGGCGGGGCCACAGCCGGTCACATCCTCCTCGCCCAGCATGTTGTTGGGCATCACCCCGGTGCCTGGGATGACATGGCCACATCCTGTGCCGTTGGACAGGGTCAGCGCCGCCCCCAGCCCGTGTTTGTCAAAGGCCGAGATATGGGTGGTGCCGCGCCGGGCCTGGGGCAGGGACTGGCCTTCGGCCAGATCCTCCGTGCCCCGATCCAGATCGAGCGCGCGCATCTGATCAAGAACCGCGCGCGGGCTGGGATTGGGGGGCAGCGCGTTCAGCGCGCGCGCGACCATCGCCCCGCCCAAAGCGGGGGGTGGTGTCAGCCAAACCCTGTGACCTGCCCGCGCAAGCTCGCGCGCGGGGTGGATGTCGCATGGTCGTGTCAGATCGTCCATGGACAGGCTGTGGCCATCCATTGCCAGAAGGGCCTGGCCAGGCTCTCCTTCGTTAAGAAAGCGCGGGCCCTCCAGGCTGAGCACCTCCAACACATCCGCGAGATTTGGGTTCAGCGCGGTAGCCCCTTCGTCCAAAACGCTGTCCTCAAACCCCCAAAGGGCACGCGCCCCGTCGGTTGCGGTCATCACTGGGGTCACGATGCGCAACACCTGCGCTTGATAGGCGGTGACCTGGTGGCCCTGTCGCGACGCGGCGATGGCCGGTTCAAACAGCGCGCGCCAGGGAAGACGCCCAAGACGCGCATGCGCGCAGGCGAGCGCATCCATCTGGCGTGGGGCCGCGATGGTGCCCGGGCCAATATGGAACACTTGGGTGGTGGTGCCAAAATCCGCCTCGATCCGGTCGATCCAGAGGTCCTTTGCCCTGTGCTTGGGCGTGCGCGTAAACCCGTCAAAGACATATGGGGCTGCATCCGGGGGGGCGGCCATCAAGAAGGCCCCGCCGAACAGACCGCAGAGCACTGGTTCCACCACCATCGCTGTGAAGGCCGCGCAGAGGACCGCATCCACCGCCGTTCCCCCCTCTGCCAAGGCCTGCGCACCTGCCTCGGTGGTCAAGGGGTGGCCGGTGGCAAGACCCGCGTTCACGGCGGTCTCTCGCAGATCATCACCTTGCGCGGGTGCAGTCCGTGGCGTTTGTAAAGGTCTATGGCGCCTTCGTTGCACGTCTCGGTCAGCACCCAGGTGGCGCGTGCCCCGCGCGAAGCACCCCAAGCAAACAGCCGGTCCAGCAACCGGGTGGCCACGCCTTGGCGAAACCAAGCGGGCGTGATGCCGAGATTGTCGATATAAAGCGAGGGAGGGCCGTCCGGGTTCAACACCACCAGGCCCCGCGCTTGGCCAATCACCATGTCGCCGGCGGCAGCGCAAACCATATGGTGGCTTGGGTCGGCGATGAAGGTGCTAAGACGGGCTGTATCAATGTCCTCGTCAAACACATCTTCCGAAACCCGCTCGAAACGGGGCAACATATCCGGTGTGACGGAAAAAACCTCAAAACCCATGGCCGGTGCCTACCGGCCATGGGGCGCTAAGGTCAAGCCACGCGCATGGCGATGTCGCGCACGTCTTGGCCCACGAAATCCTCGTATTGGGCGAAGTTATCCGCAAACATCTGCACCAGCTTTGCCGCTTGCGCGTCATAGGCTTGTGGGTCGTCCCAGGTGCGGCGCGGCTCCAGTAGAATATCGGCAACACCGGGCACCGAGACCGGCACCATAAAGCCAAAATTAGGATCGCGGCGGAATTGCCCTTTGGCAAGCGAGCCATCGAGTGCCGCTGTCAGCAAGGCGCGTGTGGCCCGGATCGGCATGCGCGAGCCGGTGCCATAGGCGCCGCCGGTCCAACCTGTGTTAACCAGCCAGCAGGTGGCCCCATGCTCGGCGATTTTGTCGCGCAGAAGCGCGCCATACGCCTCGGGCCTGCGGGGCATAAAGGGTGCGCCAAAACAGGTGGAGAAGGTGGGCTGAGGCTCGGTCACCCCTTTTTCGGTGCCCGCAACCTTCGAGGTGAAGCCGGACAGGAAGTGATACATCGCTTGTGCGGGCGTCAGTTTCGCAATCGGCGGCAGCACACCGAACGCATCGCAGGTCAGCATCACCACATTGCGCGGCATCCCGCCCTTGGAGGTCGCGGAGGCGTTGGAGATGTAGTCCAGCGGATAGGCGCAGCGCATGTTCGCCGTCAGCGACGTATCCTCGAAATCCAGTTCTTTGGTGTGGGGATCGTAGACCATGTTTTCGATCACGGTCGCGAACTTGGATGTGGTGGCGAAAATCTCAGGCTCGGCCTCGGGGCTCAGCGAAATGGTCTTGGCATAACACCCGCCTTCAAAATTGAAGGTGCCGGTATCCGACCAGCCATGCTCGTCATCGCCCAACAGCACGCGGTTGGGATCGGCCGAGAGGGTGGTTTTCCCGGTGCCAGACAGGCCAAAGAAAATGGCCACATCGTCTGGATCGCCCGCTGCGTGGTTGGCAGAGCAATGCATCGGCATCACACCCCGCTCGGGCAGCAGGTAATTCATGACCGAGAAGATGCCCTTTTTGTTTTCGCCCGCATATTCGCTGTCGCCCACCAGGATCAGCTTACGCTCGAAGCTGACCGCGATGATCGTCTCGGACCGGCAGCCATGGCGGGCAGGGTCGGCCTTGAAACTGGGGCAGTTGAGCACGGTGAAGCCGGGCATGAAGGTGTCGAGCTCGTCCAAGCTGGGGCGGCGGAACATGTGGCGCGAGAACAGATTGTGCCACGCAAGCTCGTTAATCACCCGCACGTTCAGGCGGCTGTCCGCCTCGGCCCCGACAAAGAGGTCTTGGACAAACAGCTCACCCCCTTGGATATGGGCCAGCATGTCCTGGTACAGCGTCTCGAAATGCTCTGGCGTCATGGGCGCGTTGTTGTCCCACCAGATGCTGTCTTCCACGGACGGCTCTCGGACAACGTATTTGTCTTTTGGGCTGCGGCCGGTGTGTTTTCCTGTGGAGACGAGAAAGGTGCCGCCCTGTCCGATCTCCCCTTCGCCCCGGGCGACGGCCGCTGTCATCAGGCCTGCCTCGTTCAGGTTGTAATACGCTTTAGAGACCCCGCTGAAACCTTTGGCTTGAAGAGTTTGGGCGGGGTTCACACGACCGGTGATCATGGGCGGTATCGCTCCTGAATTTAGATGCCCGGCGGACGGGCTGGTGAAAACGCGGGCCATACGCGGGCCCAAATACTGGTAAGCAAGCTTTTACCACGGCAATTGTGGCAGGCCACAGGCACGGTTGGGTGGGCTGTCTGATGAAATCGCTACCATTCACGAAATGTGGCAAAGCCCGGATGATGAGCCTCAAGATGGTCACGGATTTGCCCCCGTTCTCTCCGGATGGACAGGCAATGTGACCCAAGACGAGGGAGTGATTCTCTTAACTTTGCGGGTGAGACGCCACACTCGGGCCGATATTGGCCGAATTCGGCGGAAGGTCTTTGCATTCGTGGGTCCATCTGGGAGACTGCCTGCGAAGCGATACAAAAAAGGTGAGGTGACCCATGGCGGCGAGCATTGCTCTGGTCGACGACGATCGTAACATCCTGACCTCCGTGTCGATGGTTCTCGAGGCGGAAGGGTATTCTGTTCAAATGTACAATGATGGCGTCTCGGCGCTGGCTGCGTTTCAAAAGACGCTGCCGGATCTGGCCGTGTTCGACATCAAGATGCCACGGATGGACGGGATGGAGTTGCTGCGTCGGGTCCGTCAAAAATCCGATCTGCCGGTGATCTTTCTGACCTCGAAGGATGAAGAGATTGACGAGCTGATTGGCCTGCGGATGGGGGCCGATGATTATGTTCGCAAGCCATTCTCTCAGCGCTTGTTGGTGGAGCGGATCCGCGTGATCCTGCGCCGCTCGGACAAGGCGGGCGCGGGCGGCGAGGCAACATCAGCGGACGAAAGCGTGCTGGTGCGCGGCAGCCTGAAGATGGACCCCTTGCGCCACTCGGTGGAGTGGAAAGGCGCCTCGATCACCTTGACTGTGACCGAATTCCTGATCCTTCAAGCCCTGGCCCAACGCCCCGGTTTCGTCAAAAGCCGCGATCAGTTGCTGGACGTGGCCTATGACGATCAGGTTTATGTGGATGATCGGACGATCGACAGCCACATCAAGCGTATCCGCCGCAAGTTCAAAGCCTCCGACGATGAGTTTGCGTCGATCGAGACTCTGTACGGGATCGGCTACCGCTACAACGAGGCCTAATGGCAGACACAAACGCGCCCGGACGGCCCGAGGGTGGGCCCCGGGTGATCTTAGGCGAACGCACGGGCGTGGACAGCGGAGCGCCGCGCCGCGCCTCTGATCTGTTGGACTGGGACAAGCAGTTCGGCAGACGCTCGCCGCTGTCGCGCAAAATCATCACCTTCAACCTGGTGTCGCTCGGCCTGCTTGTGGCTGGGGTCCTCTATCTGAGCCAAGCGCAAGATGGCCTGATCGAGATGCGCGAGCTTGCGATGGAAAGCGAGGCGCGCATCATGGCCGCCGCGGTGGCCGAAAACCTGGAAGACACGGGCCTTGACGGCGTGGGGCGCGAGCGTGCGGTGCAAACCCTGCGCCCGCTGGCCGCAACTTCGCGCACCCAGGTGCGCCTGTTCGACCTAAATGGCGAGTTTGTGGCCAGCAGCGTGGGCCAAGCCTCCACCCCGGTCACAGCCGATCAGACCGAGTTTGAGCCGACGAGCCAAAGCGCGCTGATCTCGATCCTCAACGAATTGTGGGAACGGGCAACTCGCCTGTACCAGTCCCGCAGCAATGTCGGGGGCGAGGCGAGCCCCCAGTCTGTCGCCCCTGTTGCCATCGAGTCGATCCTGACCGGGCAGACCTTTCAGCGCCGCACCTCGAACGTGGAAGGGCTGCGCACCTTAACCGTCGCGGTGCCCCTTGTGGTGGACGGCTTCGGCGTGCAGGGCGCGCTGGTTCTGTCCAGCCGCGCGGGTGAGGTGGATGCGGTGGTGCGCAACGAACGTTCGCAAATTTTGCAGTTCTTCGCACTTGCGATCATTCTGTCCATCTTCCTCAGCCTGGTGCTGGCCAACACCATCGTGGGGCCCCTGCGGGACCTGGCGGATGCGGCACAGAAGGGCGGCATGCGCGACAGCAGCCGCGTGAACCCGGAGCGCATCCACATCCCCGACATGTCCGCCCGCCCCGACGAGATCGGGTTTCTGTCCGGTGCCATGCGAATGATGACCACGGCCCTTTACGACCGGATCGAGGCAAACGAGATGTTTGCCGCCGATGTCGCCCACGAGATCAAGAACCCGCTGACCAGTCTCCGCTCGGCCGTGGATACGTTTCCGTATGCCAAAGACGACAAGGCGCGTGGGCAGCTGCTCAGTGTGATCCGGGCGGATGTGGACCGTCTGGACCGGCTGGTGACCGACATCTCGAACGCCTCGCGGCTGGACCGCGAACTGGTGCGCGACGAGATGCTGGTCTTTGACCTCAACAAGCTTTTGTCCAGCCTGGTGGAATACAATGCCCAAAGCGCCGAGGATATCGGCGCAAAGCTGGTGGACGAGACGTCGGGCGTGCTGAAGCTTCAGGGTTTGGAAGGGCGGTTGGCGCAAGTGTTCGTCAACCTGATCACCAATGCCATATCGTTCTCTACCGCAGGCGATGTTGTCACGGTGAAAACAGAGGTGCGCGGCGACCGGGTTCTGATCACGGTCACCGATACCGGACCTGGCATTCCCGATGACAACCTCGCGGATGTGTTCGGGCGGTTCTATTCCAACCGGCCGGACAAGCAATTCGGTAACCATTCCGGTCTTGGGCTGGCCATCTCCAAACAGATTGTGGAGGCCCATGGCGGTGCCATCTGGGCCGAGAATGTGCGCGCGCCGGGCCAGGGTCTGGACACCCCGCCCCAAGGCGCGCGCTTCACCGTGGAGCTTCCGCTCTGAGCACGAGGCCCGCCCGCTTGGTCCATGGCACCTGCGTGGCTGTGGGCGAGGTGGGGGTTTTGATCCAGGGCCCGTCCGGTGCGGGCAAATCCGGGCTCGCCCTGCAGATGATCGCTTTGGGGGCCACCCTCGTGGCGGATGATCAAGTTTACCTGGACCGGGTGGGCGACACCGTGCATGCGCGCGCCCCCAAGGCCCTTCAGGGCCTGATCGAGGCGCGAGGTATCGGGCTTCTGTCATTGCCGCATCAGGCCCATGTGGCGTTGCACCATTGCATCGATCTGTCCCAAGACCCGGGCGGCCGCCTCCCCAAGACACGTGTTGTTGAGCATTTTGGCCTAAGCTTTCCATTGATTGCGGGTTTGAACGTGCCAAATCTCGCAGCAAGCATGATGATCTTGGGAAAAGGGGCGCGCTTGGATGGCGAGCGCTGAACTGACCACTGGGGCTTTGGCGCCTGTCTCGCATCGCTTGGTGATCGTAACCGGTCCGGCGGGGGCTGGTCGGTCGACCGCGATCAATGTCCTGGAAGATTTCGGGTTCGAGGCCATCGACAACATGCCGCTTAGCCTTGTGCCGCGCCTGCTGTCCGGTCCGGCTTCCGAGCGTCCATTGGCCATTGGTGTAGATGCGCGCACCCGCGATTTCTCGGCCGAGGGGCTGTGGTCCACCATTCAGACCCTGGGTGCACGTCCCGGCGTCAGCCTTAGCTTGCTTTATGTGGATTGTGCGCCTGACACATTGCTGCGCCGCTATTCCGAGACGCGCCGCCGCCATCCCCTGTCCGAGGCAGAGACCCCCCAAGACGGGATCGAGAAAGAGGCGCTTTTGCTTGCTGGGTTGCGCAGCCGCGCCGATATCCTGGTCGATACCTCCGAGTTAAGCCCACATGATCTGAAGGCCGAGCTTGCCCGCTGGTTTGCGCAAGAACGCTCTGACGCGCTGACCGTTTCGGTCCAGTCATTTTCCTTTAAGCGCGGAACACCCCGGGGGTTGGATATGGTCCATGACGTGCGCTTTTTACGCAACCCCCATTGGGACCCGGCGCTCAAACCGTTTGATGGCCGCGACGAGGCGGTGGCCAGCTATATCGCAGCAGATCCGCTCTATCGCCCGTTTTTGGACAAACTGGTGGATATGGTGACCTTCTTGCTGCCGGCCTACCGGGACGAGGGCAAATCCTACGTGTCCATCGGGCTTGGGTGTACAGGCGGGCAGCATCGGTCGGTTCACCTCACGGAAGTACTGGCCACGGCCCTTGCGCAAGCGGGGTGGCAGGTGTCTACTCGACACAGGGAATTGGAGCGGCGGCAGCATGTGGGTGCCGCAAAGGCGGGTGGTGTGTGATTGGTATTGTGATTGTCGCCCATGGAGGCCTAGCGCGGGAGTATCTGGCCGCGATGGAACATGTGGTGGGCCCAAAACCGGGCACACGGGCCATTTCCATCGCCCCGGACGAAGATCGCAGCGCCAAGCGGGTCGAGATCGCCACCGCCATGCGCGCGGTCGACGAGGGCCAGGGTGTGATCGTGGTCACGGATGTCTATGGTGGCACGCCGTCCAACCTGGCCATGGCCGCGTGCGGGACGGACAATTGTAAGGTGCTGTGCGGGGCCAATTTGCCCATGCTGATCAAACTGGGCAAATCCCGGCACTTACCCCTGGTCACGGCCGTGGAACAGGCTTTGGCCTCTGGCCGCAAATACATGAACTGCACAGACGACATGGTGTGCCGCCCGGCCGCTGCTGGCCTGTAGCCTCGGTTTGACAAGACGCTGCGTTCAGGGCATTTCCGCCACGCGATGCCAACCACCGATCTGATCTTGAACATTGTAAACGAGCGCGGTCTTCACGCGCGGGCCTCTGCGCGGTTTGTCGAATGCGTGGAGCGGTTCGAGGCCAGCGCCCAGGTCAGCCGCGATGGGGTCAGTGTCTCGGGCGACTCGATTATGGGTCTTTTGATGCTTGCGGCCTCCAAGGGCACATCGATCCATGTCTCGACCCAAGGCCGGGAGGCGGCCGAACTTGGGGTTGCCTTGCGCGACTTGGTTGCCAGCCGCTTTGGCGAAGACAGCTAGGGCCAGTGTCAGCCCGCGCAGCTGAACAGGCTTAAAAGTCCGCCGATCGCCACGAGCGGGGAGGCCAGGAGTTCCAAAAACATCTCGCGAAACAGCGCCACGATGATCAATACCATCACCAATAGGATGAGCCAGGTGAACACCTGAAAGGCAACCGCGCTGATCCCGAAGGTCGCCGCCGTATAGGCCCAGCGGCGCGGCTCGCGCCGGATCAGGGCCAGCGGGGTCAGCAAAATCGCACCCCAGGCCAACACAGCTGCGCCCAGGCGCAATTTGCGGTCTATGTCCCAGGCTGCTTCAACCGGCTTGGGCTGGCCCAGCCCGAAAAAGTCGCGCATCGTTGACTTGGCGGTGTCCGAGGCAAGCGCGCCCAAGCTTACCGACAGGTCCTGTTGTGGCGCGAACGGGCCTGCGTAAAAGCTGATCAAGACAACCAGCAGCGCACCCGCCCCCAGCAAAACGCCAGCGCCGCCGAGCCAGGGCCGGGGTGTTTGAGGGTCAGTGGGCTGCGCGCTGTCCATGGCCCAACCCTGAAGGCAAGTGCGGCAAAACAAAGGCAGACGGCGCGGTGCCGCGCGTTACCCCCGCACCATCCGGCGCAAAATCGTATCTTTGTCCACAAAGTGGTGCTTCAGGGCCGCTGCGAGATGGATCAACAGCAGGGCCGCCAAGGCAAAAGCCCCGACGTTATGCGCAATCAGAAACGGCTGCATCAGCGCGTCCGATCCGTTGGGGAAGGGGTCCGGCATCTCGAACAGGCCAAAGACCATGTTTTTGACCTGCACAGGGTAGGCCCCCTCGTTGTTGAGGGGCGAGGCCGAGGACATCAACCACCCCGACAGAGGCATCCACAGCATCAACCCATAAAGGGCGATGTGGCTTGCGTGCGAGGCTTGGCGCTGCCAGCGCGGCATATCCGAGGGCAAGCTGGGGCTGGTCGGTTGAACAAAACGCCAGACCAACCGCAGCACAGCCAGGGTGAAGATGACGAAACCAAAGGATTTATGGGTTTGGATCGCCTGGAACCGGGCCACCAGATCGGTTTCCACATTGATCATGTAGAACCCGCCCAACAGGGACATCAGGATCATAAGCGCCATGACCCAATGCAGCACACGCGCAGGCCAGCCCCATGTTTGCGAGGTGTTTTTGACGCTCATGATCCGATGTCCTGTCGTTTAGTTCAGCGCAACCGAGTCGGCGGGCGCGTTGATCTCCAAATCGATGGTGACCGGCATCACCGCGCCAATGGCGGGCGCACCGTAGTTGATCCCAAACTCGGTCCGATCAATCTCGCCCACCAACTGGAAGCCTGCAACAGCCACGGCGGGGTTGAACGGGTTTGCGGCCATGGCGCGCTTGGTCACATCAAAGCTGACCTCGTTGGTCACGCCTTTGATGGTCATGTCACCGGTCAGCGTCGCGGTGTCGTCGCCGGTGGGCGTTACACCGGTGGACACAAAAGTGATCGTTGGATGGTTCTCCACGTCCAAAAAGTCCGCGTTGCGCACATGGGCGTCGCGGGCCTCCCAGAACGTGTTCACGCTGGCGGCATCAATGGTGAAGCTCACCGAAGAGGCAGCGATGTCAGCGGGGTCATAGGTGATGTCCGCATCAAACTCGGAAAACGTGCCACGGGTCTCGGAAAACCCAAGATGGTTCACCGAAAAGCCGATGAAAGTGTGGGATTTGTCCAAGGTCCAATCGGCGGCGAAGGCGGATGGCGAGACGGCAAGGGCGCCGGCCAAGATCAGCGAGGTCAACTTCATAGGCTCTCTCCTTTTGAATAGGGCGGTGAGGGTAGACATAACCAAAAACTGTGGGCTTTCAGCCCCTGTTCACAGCAACGTATTGTTTCGGTTTCAGGTACAAAGGCCACTTTTCAATAAAACTGTCTACATTTCCTTCAGGAACAAACGGATGCGGATGGGCAACTCGGCGGCAATGTCTGGATAGCCGGTGCTGTTGCCGAACTCTCGGCGATCCAATTCACCCTCCAGATCAAACCCGGCCTCGAAGCGCCCATCGCCTGCGCGCGAAAAACGAAAAACATCTGCTGCAAAGGTGATGGGCAGCGTGACGCCCAACAGGGTGATGTCGCCAGCGATGTCAGCGGTGCTTTTGGAGGTTTGCGTGATCGAGGTCAGGGCAAAGGTGATCTGTGGATGGGTGCCCACATCCAAAAACTCTGACGAGCGGACAAGCACGTTTAAAAACCCAAGACCCGTGTCCAATGGTGCGGTGGGCACAGTGATGTTGGCGGACGCATCCGACAGATCCGTCTCGTCAAAAACAACATCACCCGAAAGCTGCGGAAAGCGGATGGTCAGCACCGTGTTGCGGACCCAGCCCACATCCACCTCGATCGACGAGCGGTCGGTCACCAATTGCCAGGGCGCTGCCATCACGGGCAGGGCGAAAAGGCTGAGGCAGAGGGCTAATGCGCGCATATTGAGCCAACTAGCGCGCATTCGCCCCGGTCCAGACCGGTCACAAAAGGTTCAGCGGGTCGGCACCGGCACATCGCCGCGATAGTCGTAAAAGCCCCGGTCGGACTTGCGGCCCAGCCACCCGGCCTCGACATATTTCACCAACAGGGGACAGGGGCGATACTTGGTGTCCGCAAGCCCATCATGCAAGACATTCATAATCGCCAAACAGGTGTCGAGCCCAATGAAATCGGCCAGCGCCAGCGGCCCCATCGGATGGTTCGCGCCAAGCTTTAGCGAGGTGTCGATGCTCTCGACCGAGCCCACGCCCTCGTAGAGCGTGTAGATCGCCTCGTTGATCATCGGCATCAGAATGCGGTTGACGATGAAGGCGGGAAAATCCTCGGCGCTGGCGTGGGTCTTGCCCAGGGTTTCCACCACACCTTTCAGGGTTTGATAGGTCTCGTCATTGGTCGCGATGCCTCGGATCAATTCGACCAATTGCATCACCGGCACGGGGTTCATGAAGTGAAAGCCCATAAAGCGTTCGGGCCGGTCCGTGCCGCTGGCCAAACGGGTGATGGAGATCGACGAGGTGTTCGAGGTCAGGATCGTGTGATCCGACAAATGGGGAACCAATTCCTTGAAGATGCTGTGTTTCAGGGTCTCTTGCTCGGTCGCGGCCTCGATCACAAGGTCCGTGGTGCCCAGCTTTGGCAGTTCGGGTTGCAAATGGATCCGCGACAGCGTCGCGTCGCGGGTCGCTTCGGTGATCTTGTCGCGCCCCACCTGACGTTCCAAGTTCGCCGCGATCAGCGCGCGGGCCTGGGCCATCGCCTCTTCCGAAATGTCGTGGAGCAAGACATCATAGCCTGCCATCGCGAACACATGCGCGATGCCATTGCCCATCTGGCCCGCACCGATCACCCCGACGGTCGATATGCTCATCTGCGCTGTCCTTTCCTTGTGCGCGAGTCTGTCAGGGCGGCCCGGTGCACGCAACTGCTTTTGACCCTTAAACCTTTCTTCATGCGCCTTTGGTCAAACGGGACAGTGGGCAGCAGCGCAAGGTGGGCTATGAGCTTTATTTCACTGGACATTGGCGAGGTTGTCGATGGGGGCTATCGCTTTGGCCGCAGCCAAACCCTGTTCCGCGGCAGCGCCCCGGATCTCAGCCAACCCTTTGTGGCCGTGATCGGAGGGGCGGAAACCTATGGCCCCTATGTCGATCTGCCATACCCCGCGCTTTTGGACCAGGAATTGCCCCTGCAAGTGCTCAATCTGGGGTGCCAAGGCGGCGGGCCCAGTTTCGTGCTGCGCGATCCCATTTTGCTTGAGGCCTGCAACCGGGCGGAGGCTGTGGTGCTGTCCGTCAGCCACGCTTGGGCGGTCACCAACCGCCTGTTCACCGTGGGTCATACGCAAAACACCGCCCTGCACGAGGTGTCCGAGCAGTTGGCGGTGATGTTCCCGGATGTGGATCTGGATCCCTTCGAACATGTGCGCCCCATGCTGCACGCCCTGGCCCAAAGCAACCCGGAGAATTTTCAGGTCCTCCAGATTGAACTGCGAGAGGCTTGGCTGGCGCGGATGCGCGACCTGGTGGAGCGGATCGAGGCGCCAGTGGTGCTGTTTGCCATGGGCGACGATCAGATGGAGGTGGGGGGCTTTGACGCAAACATCCCGCGCATTGGCCCCGAATTGATCACGCCTGCCATGCTCAGCCGATTGTCCACCTATGTGGCCAGCGTCGTGATATATCCTGCCGACAAATTGGACCAATGCCTCGACGGCTCTGACCGACTGGCCGAGGGGGAGGATGTGAAGCGCGCGGTGCTGTTCCCGGGCGAGACGATGCACGTGGCCGCAGCGGAAAGGCTGTATCCCGTGCTCAAGGCGCTGCTTCAAGCGCGCAGCACTCCGGCACCCAACAAGGGCAAATTACGCAGTCTTTTGGGGCTGTGAAACCTTCCCCCTTTGCGCGTGGCATGGGGGAAGGTGCTGTCACGATTTGGCGTTACCCCAGGGCGGATTTCAGCGCGGGCACCGCATCGAAAAGATCGGCCACCAGGCCATAATCGGCCACCTGGAAGATCGGCGCCTCTTCATCTTTGTTGATCGCTACGATGATCTTGCTGTCTTTCATACCGGCCAGGTGCTGGATCGCACCCGAAATGCCCACCGCGATATAGAGATCCGGTGCCACAACCTTGCCGGTCTGACCAACCTGCCAATCATTGGCCGACAGCCTGGGCGCGGCCGTGGGTGCCTCGCGCGCAGCGGTGGATTCAGGCTATGCGCCCAATGATTGGCAGGTTGGTCAGACCGGCAAGGTTGTGGCACCGGATCTCTATATCGCGGTGGGCATTTCGGGT
>JBCBNR010000027.1:0-14672 GCA_039821665.1 Pseudomonadota bacterium | reverse complement strand
CGCCGGGGGACACGCTGAGCTCAATCTCCACCGCGCACTATGGGTCCGCAGGGCAGGTGTCGGTAATCCAGCGGGCCAATGCCCATCTGATCGACGACCCCAATGTGATTTTTCCAGGCCAAGAGCTGCGCATTCCCTTCGCCTAAGGCTTGCGCGCGCCCTCACCCTTGCATTCATCTGCGCGTCTGATACCTCCCCTCACGACCCAGAGGAGAGGAACCATGGACAGCGCTGCCCTGAAAGCAAAGTGGCTGGAGCGGATTGAGGCCGCCGCCGATGAAGCGGGGATTGAGGCGGTGCGCGTCGAGGCCCTGGGCAAGAAAGGCGAAGTGTCGCTGCAGATGCGTGAGCTGGGTAAGATGACGCCGGACGAGCGCAATGTGGCGGGCCCTGCGCTGAACGCACTGAAGGCGGATCTCACCCAAGCGCTGGGCGCGCGCAAGGCCGTGTTGGCCGAGGCCGCCTTGAGCGCCCGGCTGCAGGCCGAGCGGATCGATGTGTCGCTTGAACCCCGGCCCATGTCTGTCGGTACGATCCACCCGATCAGCCAGGTGACCGAAGAGCTGATCGCGATCTTTGGCGACCTGGGCTATGCGGTTGCCGAAGGGCCCCAGATCGAGACGGATTTTTACAATTTCGATGCGCTGAACATGCCCAGCCACCATTCCGCGCGCCAGGAGATGGATACGTTTTACATGTCGCTGCCCGAGGGCGCGAACCGGCCGCCCCATGTGTTGCGCACCCACACCTCGCCGGTCCAGATCCGGCACATGGAGGCCAATGGCGCGCCGTGCAAGATCATAGCACCCGGGCGCGTCTACCGGGCCGACTATGACCAGACCCACACGCCCATGTTCCACCAGGTCGAAGGCTTGGCGATCGACACCGACATTTCCATGGCCAATCTAAAGTGGACGCTGGAAGAGTTCTGCCGCGCATTCTTTGAGATCGATGACATCTCGCTGCGCTTTCGCGCCTCGCACTTCCCGTTCACCGAACCGTCGGCGGAGGTGGACATCCGCTGCTCGTGGGAGGGCGGTCAGTTGAAGATCGGCGAGGGCGATGATTGGTTGGAGATCTTGGGCTCGGGCATGGTCCATCCCAAGGTGCTGGAGGCCGCAGGCGTGGACCCCAAAAAGTACCAGGGCTTTGCCTTTGGCATGGGGATCGACCGGCTGGCGATGCTGAAATACGGCATCCCAGACCTGCGCGCGTTCTTCGACAGCGACTTGCGCTGGTTGCGGCATTACGGCTTTGGCGCGCTTCAACAGCCCAGCTTGGCGGCGGGGATCAGCCGGTGAGTTTGAGTATTTTTGGAAAATCGATGGGGGCGAGCGCGCCCTTAAGGATGCAGGCATGAAATTCACCCTAGGCTGGCTTAAGGACCATTTGCAGACGGACGCGGCATTGGAGGAGATCCTGGAGACGCTCACCGATCTTGGATTGGAAGTGGAAGGGGTCGAGGACCCGAGTGCGGCTTTGGCCCCTTTTAAGGTGGGCCATGTGTTGGAGGCAGAGAAGCACCCGGATGCGGATAAGCTACGGGTGTGCAAGGTCGATGTGGGCGGGGAGCCACAGCAGATCATTTGCGGGGCACCCAACGCGCGTGCTGGCATCAAGGTCGTGGTGGCCGCCCCTGGCGACTACATCCCGGGCATCGATACCACCATTTCGGTGGGCAAGATCCGGGGTGTTGAGAGCTTTGGCATGATGTTGTCCGAGCGCGAGATGCAGGTGTCGGACGAGCATGATGGGATTGTCGAGCTGCCCGATGATGCGCCCGTGGGCGCGTCCTATTTGGAGTATCGCGGTGCTGGGGATCCGATGATCGAGATTGCCATCACCCCCAACCGCCCGGATGCGCTGGGGGTTGCGGGCATTGCCCGGGATCTTGCGGCGCGCGGGCTTGGCACGGTCATCACACCCCAGGTTGATCCCGTCCCGGGTGGGTTTGAAAGCCCGATCCAGGTGACGCTTGGCGGGGACGTGAAAGACCTGGATTGCCCGCTCTTTGTGGGGCGGATGATCCAAGGCGTGAAGAACGGCCCCTCACCCCAATGGTTGCAAGACCGTCTGAAGGCCATTGGCTTGCGCCCGATCTCGGCCCTTGTGGATGTGACCAACTATCTGACCTATGACCGGGCGCGGCCCTTGCATGTGTTCGATGCGGACAAGGTGACCGGTGGGATCACGGCGCGCAAGGCCCATGCGGGCGAGCGTCTGGTGGCACTGGATGAGGTGGAGTACACCCTCGACCCGTCGATGACCGTGATCGCGGACGAGGCGGGCGCAGAAGGCATCGCGGGTGTGATGGGGGGGCTGCACACGGGCTGTACGGACGAGACGGTGAATGTCTTTGTCGAAGCCGCCTATTTCGACCCGGTCAGCACCGCCCATACGGGCCGCGCGCTGAAGATCAATTCCGACGCGCGCTATCGTTTCGAGCGGGGCATTGATCCGGCTTTCACGCCCGACGGGATGGAGCTTGCCACGCGGATGATCCTGGATCTGTGCGGCGGCGAGCCGTCGGAGGTGGTGGTGGCCGGGGCCGTGCCCAAGACCGCGCGCAGCTATTACTTGGATCCGGAGCGGGTGATCTCGCTCGTGGGGATGGACATCCCCAAGGACACCCAGGTGTGTATTCTGACCGACTTGGGCTTTGGCGTGGCGGACGAGCATTCGGGCCTGGAGGTTTGGGTGCCAAGCTGGCGGCCCGATGTGCAGGGCGAGGCCGATCTGGTGGAGGAAGTGGCGCGCGTGGCCTCGCTGACCAAGTTGGAGGGCAAGCCGATGGCCCGGCCCACGGGCGTGCAAAAGCCCATCCTGACCGAGGCGCAGCGGCGTGAACGCGTGGTGCGGCGCACCTTGGCTGCGTGCGGCCTGAACGAATGCTTGACCTATTCGTTCGTGGATGGCCGTGCAGCGGCCCTCTTTGGAGGGGGGGAGGCAGCGGCCCTCGCCAACCCGATCAGCGCGGATCTCAGCCACATGCGCCCGCAACTTCTGCCCGGTTTGATGGCAGCGGCGGCGCGCAACCAGGCGCGGGGCTTTCCCGGCCTTGGGCTGTTCGAGGTGGGGCCGATCTGGGCAGGCGGCGAGCCTGAGGATCAAAGCCTTGTGGCGACCGCATTGCGCATTGGGCCGATGATCCCGCGCAACGCCCATGGGTCGCAGCGCATGGTGGATCTTTTCGATGCCAAGGCCGATGCCCAAGCCACCTTGATGGCGCTGGGTGCGCCGGACACCTTGATGACCCAACAAGGCGCGAGCGCCTGGTTCCATCCTGGCCGCTCGGGTCGATTGTGCCTCGGTCCCAAGACGGTCCTGGCGGAGTTCGGGGAATTGCACCCATCGGTGTTGGACGCGCTGGACGTGAAAGGGCCTGCCGTTGCAACGGTGATCTATCCGACCAGAGTGCCTGCAAAGAAGGCCAAGACCACCGCGCGCGCGGCCTTGAAACTCGCGGATCTGCAGGCTGTGGACCGGGATTTTGCGTTTATTGTAGATCAGGATGTGGCGGCGGACGCGATGGTGCGCGCCGCCCGCGGGGCGCAGAAGGCGCTTGTGGACAGCGTGCACGTCTTCGATGTCTTCACCGGAGAGGCGGCCGAGGCCCAGTTGGGCGCGGGCAAGAAATCCGTCGCCCTGAGCGTGCGCCTGCAGCCCACCAAAGCCACCCTGACCGAGGCCGATATCGAGGCGGCGAGTGCCGCCATCATCGCCGGCGTCATCAAAGCCACCGGCGCGCAATTGCGAGGATAAGCTTATGGAACTGTTCGTATATCTCAGCGGTGAGATCCACACTGACTGGCGTGAAGAGATCGAGCGCGGGGCCGAGGCCGCGAACCTTGCGGTGCTGTTTACGGGACCGGTCACGGACCATGGGGCGTCGGATGATTGCGGGGTGGCGATTATGGGGCCAGAGGACAACAAGTTCTGGCACGACAACAAAGGTGCCAAGCTCAACGCGATCCGCACCCGCAAGGGCATCGAAGATGCGGATGTCGTCGTGGTGCGCTTTGGCGAAAAGTACAAGCAGTGGAACGCGGCCTTTGATGCGGGCTATGCGGCTGCCTTGGGCAAATCGCTGGTGATCCTGCACGGGCCCGACCATGCCCATGCCCTCAAAGAGGTGGACGCAGCCGCCTTGGCGGTCTGTGAGACTCCCTCGCAGGTGGTTCAGATCCTGACCTATGTGCAGACCGGCAAATTGCCCGGATGATGGCAGCCACGCAAAGTGGCTGCTAACAGGCTGATTTCAAACACACTTTGCCTGAAAAGGGCTTGATTGTGCACCATTGCGTGACAAGCTGGTCTTGTCACAGCGAGGAGTGTCACATGGGCGAAATGGAGGCGATGCTGGCGGGTCATGGGCTGACCACAGCGGAGATACTGTACCGAATGCCGGACCATACATCGGTGCTGCAAACCTACCTTTGGCAGGACTATGACCGGGCCCCGGATTTTCCAAAGATGAGCGCGTTTCTAGAGTTTTGGACCCGCGAATTGGACGGTCCGCTCTATGGGGTGCGCTATACCCACCAACACCTGATCCGTCCGGGTGAGTGGACAAAAGTGGATGGCGAAATTTTGCTGAACTGACCCTGGTGGAACATACCGTTAGGGTGGCGTGTCTGGCTGGCTTTCTATGTGCGCCGGATGCGGGGTTGGTTTAAGCGTGCGCCGGAAAGCCATTGGATACAAATCTGGAAAGGGCAGGGCGAGCTAAGCCTTTTCCAAGGGAATGTCTTTTTGTGCCCTTTTGGGTCTAAACCGTCCTTGGGTTTTCGGAACGTCCTATTGTCCTTGATGACAAAGCTTACGCCTCAAACATGGTCTCCGACTTTCGCCCCGCCAAGCGCAAAGGTCGTATCCAGGGCATTTTGAGGTCTGTCGCACGGGCGGCCCAAAGGGGACGGCCATCTGCGATGGCCCGGCGCGCGTGCGCGCTGCGCGAAATCTGTGATTTCGCGGTCCCCGCCCGCGCAGCGCCCGGTGTCAGCCGTCCCTTGGAGGCACGTTCAGGCCCACCTGGCTGGCCGGGCGTGCGATCCCTGCCTCCATCCAACGGGACACGTTGGCCATTTTGTCCAAGCCCACCAGGGGACCCGCCTCGTAGAATTTATCCAGCGCGCGCACCCAGGGCCACAGTGCGATATCGGCGATGGTATAGGTCTCGCCCATGATCCAATCGCGCCCGTCCAGCCGCGCATCAAGCACTTTGAGAAGACGGCTCGCCTCGCTCACATAGCGCTCTTTCGGGCGGGGATCCTCGATCTCTTTGCCCGCAAATCTGTGGAAGAACCCAAGCTGGCCGAACATCGGGCCCACCCCGCCCATTTGGAACATCAGCCATTGCACCGTCTCGGCCTGGGCGGCCGCCCCTTGGGGCATCAGCTTGCCGGTTTTCTGTGCGAGATAAAGCAGGATCGCCCCGCTTTCCCACAATGCCAAGGGCGCTCCGTCAGGCCCATCAGGATCCAGGATTGCGGGAATTTTATTGTTGGGGTTGAGCGATAGAAATTCAGGTGTCGTCGTCTCATTCAACTTGACCGTATGGGCCTCGTAGGCGAGCCCCACCTCTTCCAGTGCAATCGACACCTTCACCCCGTTGGGCGTGGGGAAGGAATAGAGTTGCAGCACCGATGGATCGGCTGGGGGATATTTCTGGGTGATTGCGAAATCGGAGAGGGACATGGGCAAGCGCCTTTCTGCACTGTCTGGACAGCGTAGGTGTGGCTGCCCCATGTCCAAGTCAAGATTGCGAAAGGCCTGTGTGACTTTCCCCTTTGCGGTGATGCATATTTTTGGCACCACACTAAAGTCTATGGGCCAAAGTATAGGCCCGGTGGGAGACAAAAACTCAACGAGGGTAACATGATTAACGAATTCAAGGACTTCATCGCCAAGGGCAATGTCATGGACATGGCCGTGGGTATCATCATCGGGGCCGCGTTCACTGCGATCGTCACCTCGCTTGTGGGCGATTTGGTCAATCCGATCATCAGTCTGTTTATGGGTGGGCTCGATTTCTCGGGTCTGTTTGTGCTGCTGGGCGATGGCGAGTTCGGCTCCATCGCCGCAGCCGAGGAGGCCGGTGCAGCTGTCTTTGCTTACGGGCGTTTCATCATGGCTGTGATCAATTTCCTGATCATCGCGTTTGTGGTGTTTTTGTTGGTCAAGGCCGTAAACCGCATCAAGGACGCGGGTGAGGCCGAAGAAGAGGCCGCCGAGGAAGAGCCCGCAGGCCCCAGCCAGGAAGAACTGCTGGCCGAGATCCGCGATCTGTTGAAGAAAGCCTAAACGCCGATAGGGGGCAGGCCGTGTGGTCTGCCCCTACATCAAAGCAAGCGCTGTATAGAGCACAGCCATCCCCCCGAACACCGCCCCCAACAGCGAGCGCGTATAGGCGCCGATGACAAGCGCGGCCAAGGCCGCGGCCATGCGGGGCAGATCCGGCGCACCCCCCGTGGCCTGGGGCCAAACAACCAAGGGTGCAACCAAGCCCGGCATCACCGCCACAGGCACAAAACGCAGCAGCCGACGCAGGTAGGGCGAGATCTTGCGGTCTCCCACCAAGCCGATGAACGAGAACCGCACGAGAAACGTGCCCAGCCCCAACAGCACGATCAACGTCCAAAGCTGCGCTGTGGAATAGGCGATCATCCGCGCTTCTCCAACCAGATCTCGGTCTGGGCGGCGGCGACCATGGCCACACTTGCGGCCACCATCAAACCCAAGGAATAGGGCATCCAGGCCAGCGCCAGGGCAAGAAGGATCGACACCAGGGCCGCAACCACATGGGGCAGGGTGCGCAGGGCCGGTGCGATGATGGCGATAAAGGTGATGGGCACCGCGAAGTCGAGCGCCAAAGCCGGTGGGATGCGCGTGCCCAAGACCGCCCCCAGGTAGGACGCAAGATACCACAGCGGGCAGATGGCCGCGACCGCGCCGAAGAAATAGCCCAGTTTGTCGGCCAGCGGGGCAGTGGGCCGCGCGTCGTATTCCGCGGCGGCCAGACCATAGGTTTGATCCACCATGAAATAGCTCAGCACCATCCGCGTGCCCAAAGGAGCGGCCCCGATATGCGGGGCAAGGGCCGCGGAATACATGGCCATGCGCAGATTGACCGCGAGCGAGGCCAGAAGCGCCACGACCAAAGGCGCGCCGTCTTGCATCAGCTGCAGGGCGGTGAACTGCGCGGCCCCGGCGATGACCAGAACGCTCATCGCCATGGTCTCGGCCAGGTTCAGCCCCGCCTCTGTTGCGAGCACGCCAAAGAGCATCCCAAAGGGGATGATCACCAGAACAAAGGGCAGGCCCGCAAGGAAGCCTTTGCGAAACGCATGGGATGTCATGGTGCCGTCCCTAGCCCGCAGGGATGCGCTTGAACACACGAATTTTGTGGAGGTCGGGATCAGCGGTTGTGATGGTGCTTTGCCTCTGGCGGACGGGCGGCGTAAAAGGCTCGCACAGGTCACAGGGAAGGGAGCCAAGGCGATGTTTGGAGCAATCGAAGGGACCGGGTTCGAGGTGATCGACCCAAGCTTTGGCGCGTGTCTGATCGGCCATGTCCGGGTAGAGCGGCTGTGGACCGGCGCGCGCTGGTCCGAGGGGCCAGCCTGGTTTCCCGCCGGGCGCTATCTGATCTGGTCGGACATTCCCAACAACCGGATGATGCGGTGGGACGAAACCGACGGCTCGGTCTCGGTGTTTCGGCAGCCCTCGATGAATTCCAACGGCAACACCACCGACCCCCAAGGGAGGCTGGTCACAGCCGAGCATCTAGGGCGGCGCATCACCCGGACCGAACATGACGGTCAGATCACAGTGCTCGCGGACAGGTTCGAGGGAAAGCGGCTGAACTCGCCCAATGATGTGGTGGTGAAGTCTGACGGCACTGTGTGGTTCACCGACCCGTCCTATGGCATTTTGATGGATTACGAGGGTGCGCGGGCCCCCAGCGAGATCGGCGCCTGCCATGTTTACCGCATCGACCCTGATGGCCGCGTGACCGCGGTGGCGACCGATTACGTAAAGCCCAACGGACTTGCCTTTTCGCCCGATGAAACTGCGCTTTATATCGCTGACACCGGGATCACCCATGATGCGGACGGGCCACGCCACATCCGCAAGCACAAGGTGGAGGCGGACAATTCGTTGAGCGGCGGCGCAGTGGTGGCAGACTGCACCCAAGGTGTCTTTGACGGCTTTCGCTTCGATACGGAGGGGCGGATCTGGACCTCGGCGGCCGATGGCGTCCATTGCCTCGACGCTTCTGGCGTGCTGATCGGCAAGGTGTTGATCCCCGAAATGGTGGCCGATGTCTGCTTTGGTGGGGCCAAGAAGAACCGGCTGTTTATCTGTGGGACGACCTCGCTCTACTCGGTCTATTTGAACGTGAACGGCGCGAGATGAGTGTCACGATCGACACCAGGGCGCTGACCCATGGCGCTGTGCTGACCATGCTCAGCGCCGCCATCGCCGAGGCAGAGCGGATAGGCCAGCCGCAATGCATCGTGATCGTGGATGCAAGCGGCGAGACCCTTGGCGAGATCCGCATGACCGGGGCCAAGTATCTGAGCCGGGCAAGCGCCAGGACCAAGGCGCGCACCGCCGCCTCGATCAATGCGCCCTCGGATGCGATCCCTCAGGCGGTGCGCCCCGCAATTGCCGCGGCCACCCAAGGCCAGGTGACCGGTCTGGGCGGCGGCTTGCCGATCCGCGTGGACGGCGCGTTGGTGGGGGGGATCGGCGTGGGCTCCGGCAGTGCCGAGCAAGACCTTGCCGTGGCACGCGCTGCTTTGGGGGCCGTGGGGGCGCAAATCGCGTTCGACTAACCGCCTGGATGCACGCTGTGCCTTGGTCTAGGCTTGCGCTCGTGAAGGAGGCGCGCGCCCATGTACCAGCCCACCCATCCAGTCACCGACCCCGCCGAGTTGCGGGCGGTTTTAGGCGAGACGCGGCCCACGCAAATTCACAAGAACATCGATCACATCGATGGGTTTATACGCGCCTGGGTGGAACGCGCGCCTTTCGTGGTGATTGCCTCGGCCAGTGCGACCGGGCAGATGGACGCCTCGCCCAAGGGGGATCCGCCCGGTTTTGTCCAAGTGCTCGACCCAAAGACCCTGGCGATCCCCGACCGCATCGGCAATCAGCGCGGCGACACGTTTTTTAATCTGTTGGAGAACCCAAAGGTTGGTCTGATCTTCATCATCCCCCGGCGCAAGGAGGTGGTGCGCATCAACGGCACGGGCCAAGTGGTGCGCGATCCAGACCTGTTGGAGCGGATGGCCCATCGCGGCCACCGCCCGGACCTCGCCTTGGTGGTGCGGGTGGATGAGGCTTTTTACCATTGCGGAAAGGCAATGATCCGCAGCCGGATGTGGCAGCCCGAACACTGGCCCTCTTTGGACGGGTTGCCCACCTATGCCGAGGCGCTGAAGCGCCATGCGGACCTGCCCGACCCGCTGGAGGATGTGGAGGACGCGATGGCCCTGAATGAACGTGATAGGCTGTACTGATCCTGCGGCCCTATTGTGCGTTCTGGGGCAGCCCGTCAGTGATGTCGTAATAGTCGCCTTTGTCGGCCACGAAGATATGACCTGCAAGCCTGACGCCTGTGGGCGTGTCGAACGCGCCCATGGAAATGGCAATCCAATCCCGGTGGGGCGGATCGAACAAAAGGGTAGAGCCGCAGATCGAACAAAAGCCCCGGCGCACCTTATCTGAAGACGCATACCAGGTGATTTTGTCCTCGCCCTCAAGGGTGACACGATCTTTGGGCACATCCGTCGAGACCTCAAAATGCCCCGTATGCTTGCGACAGATGGTGCAATGGCAGGCCGTGGGCGCGGGCAAATCCTCGGTCACGGCAATGCGCACGGCCCCGCACAGGCAACTTGCCCTATGCATGGCACCAACGGGGCAGACGGCGACACCTGTCTTTCATAGATCACCTTTGGCAACAGTGCTGCCAGCCAAACATGGGGCGTGCCCAGGCTCAAGATGTTTTGGGTTGCACCTGTGGCGTGGTACACTGTGTCGGTACGCAGGAGAGAGCTATGGAACGTGTGACTGGAATTGGCGGCGTGTTTTTTCGCGCATCGGACCCCGAGGCGTTGAGTGCCTGGTACACAACCCATCTGGGCGTGGATATGAGCGCGGGCGCTTGGGCACAGGCGGCCGGCTATACCGTCTTTGCGCCCTTCCCGGCGGATACGGATTACTTCGGGTCCAAGACCCAGGCCTTTATGCTCAATTTCCGGGTGGATGATTTGGATGCGATGATGGCGCAGTTGCGTAGCGCTGGGATCGAAGTGATCACCGACCCGGCTTGGGATATGCCACAAGTGGGACGATTTGCGCGGATCCACGACCCAGAGGGCAACCCGGTGGAATTGTGGCAACCCGCCGCCACACCGTGACCACGGATAGTGATTACCGAACATCCGGGGCCGCGTCCGTGAACCGACCCGAGGGCACAGGCTGCGCGTCGCTGACATCCCAGGTGTAGAGGTAAGAGATAGCGTTCACGATCTTACCCCCCTCCAGGGTCACCCGGACGGGCCGGCGCAGAAACTCATGGGGCTCGGGCCAGTTGGGCGAGCAGGCTTCATACTCGTCAAACGCCTCGATCAGCGGGGCAGGGGTGTGGAGGGCATAAACCTCGCCATAAACGCGCTGATCGGGGCGCGGGGCGGGCACTGCGCCGGGATAGGCGTTTTGGCCTGGGGCGTCCGGGTCGTCGATGATGTAAAGCCGCGCCTGGATGGAGCCTTGCCCAACCAGGCTGCCATGCGCGCGCAACAGCTTGCCCATGGCGTGCTGGGCCGTGGTCAGCAGGGTGCCGTAGACGAATAGATGGCTCGGAAGGGTCATGGGCAGTCACCGGGGTCATGCGGCCTCGATCAGCCTGCGCGGCGGGTCTAGCGGGCAAGCGCGCGCCTTGCCAAGGATTCTTTGCAGCCCTGACCTGCGGTCGCTTTCGCGCTTGCCCTAGGCCACGCGCCTTGCCTAGGGTCAAGCTATGAGCACCGCCCTTCTTCCCAATCCAGCCGACCCGCGCCTGACCCGAGCGGTCGAGGCGGTCGATCATATGGGCAACACCCAAACCACCCGGGTGGTGGAGGAGCGGCCTCTGACCCTGTTCCTGAATTCCCAAGAGATCGTGACCGCGATGACCATCGGGGACTATCCAGAGTTTCTGGCGGTGGGGTATTTGCGCAACCAGGGCATGCTGGTCGAGGGGGACGTTATCACCGGCGTGTCCTTCGACGAAGAGGTGGAAACGGTGGTGGTGCGCACCGAGCGGGCGACCAATTACGAAGATAAGCTGAAGAAGAAGACCCGCACCTCCGGTTGCGCGGTGGGCACGGTCTTTGGCGATATGATGGAAGGGTTGGAGGATTTGCGCCTGCCCGATGCGCGCCTGACCACCAGCGATCTTTATGCCCTGTCCAAAACCGTGAACACGCTGCCAAGCCTGTACCTAGAGGCAGGGGCCATCCATGGCACGGTGCTGGCCAAAGGGGCAGAGCCGCTGGCCTATATGGAGGATGTGGGGCGGCACAATGCAGTGGACAAAATCGCAGGCTGGATGATGCTTGAGGATATCGCCCCGCAGGACAAGGTTCTCTACACAACTGGGCGGCTGACCTCGGAGATGGTGATTAAGTGCGGGCTGATGGGCATTCCCATCCTCGCCTCACGCTCGGGCTTCACCGCATGGGGGGTGGAGATTGCCCGCCAGATCGGGTTAACGTTGATCGGACGCTTGCGGGGGCAGCGGTTTATGTGCCTCAGCGGGTCCGAACGGCTGGTCAGAGATATCTCTTTGGCGCACCACGCAGATAAAGATGATTAGGCGAGGACAATAGCCCCGTGACCATTCGCTTTGATTATGATCCCAAGGATCCGATCACCCAGCGCATCGGCAAGCAAGTGCATGGCCAGTGGCGCTCGCTGACCGAGATGATCGCCATTGCCATTATGCTGGCCATTCTGTTCGCTCTGACGCGCTATATCCTGGGCTTTTTCGTCGAGGATTTCCGCGCGCTCAGCCCGCAATTGCCTCTTGTGATCTCGGCCATCATGTGGGGCGGTATAGCCCTTGGTTTGGTGGCGGCCTACATGGTGATGGTGGCCATCAGCCGCTATCGCGACCTGCGCCGGGATCAAGAGAACGAGCTTTCGGGCTATCGCAAAGGCCCGATCACGGTGGAGTTGAGCGAGCGGGGCATCTCGACCCGCTCGGTCGGACGGGCCGAGCAGGTGCCCTGGTCCTCGGCCCAGTCGGTGAAAATGACGCCCCTTGGCATCGGCATTGCCTTGGATGACCGTGAATACATCCCCATTGGCTTGGACCAACTGCCCCAGGGCATGACCGGCGACGAGGCGATGACCCTGATTGAGACCTGGCGCAAAAGTGACTAGGCTGCCCATGCCCCTGGGCGTGATCCTGGCAGGCGGTCAAGCCCGGCGCATGGGCGGCGGGGACAAGGGCTTGCTGCCCTTAGGGGATGCGCGGGTGATCGACCATGTGATGACCCGGCTGAAGCCCCAGGCTGATCCGATTTTGCTGAACGCGAACGGCCCGGCGGGGCGTTTCGAGGGGTTGGGATTAGAGGTGATTGCGGACACGATCCCGGGTTTCAAGGGGCCTCTGGCCGGTGTCTTGGCGGGGCTGGAGGCCGGTCAGGCGCGCGGGCATGAGTGGATTTTAACCGTGGCCGCAGACACGCCGTTTTTTCCGTCAGATCTGGGCGCGCAGCTTGCGCAAGCGGCCACCCGGGCGGATGCGCCCATCGCCTTGGCCCAAGGCCCCGACCCTAGCCGTGGGTGGGTGCGCCACCCGACCTTTGGCCTGTGGTCCACGCGCCTTGCGGATGCCTTGCGCGCTGCCCTTGAAGACGGCATCTCGAAGGTGGTTCTATTCACAGAACCCCAAGGTGCGGTCTATGCGCGGTTTGACGGTGCGCCAGACCCGTTTTTCAACATCAACACGCCCGAGGATCTGATCCAGGCCCAAGCCAGGTTGGAGGGGGTGGCGTGAAGCTCTACGGTGTCGTGGGTCGCAAAGATCAGGGCAAAACCACCTTGATCACTGGGCTTGTCAGCCATTTCGCAGCGCAGGGTCTGCGGGTCTCGACCCTCAAACACGCCCATAAAGGGTTTGATGTGGATCAGCCCGGGCGCGACAGCCACGCCCACCGGTTGGCGGGCGCAGGCCAGGTTCTTGTATCCTCGCCCAATCGCTGGGCGCTGATGACCGAGCTTCGGGGCGCGCAGGAGGCCCCGCTCGACCTCCTGCTCGCCCAACTCGCGCCGGTAGATCTGGTGCTGGTGGAGGGATACAAGCAAGCGCCCCATCCCAAGATCGAGGTGTATCGTCAGGACCGGGGCGAAGCGCCGCTTGCGGGTGGCAACCCCACCATCAAGGCTTTGGCGGGTGATCCGGGGGGCCATGCGGTGCCTGTCCCGGTCTGGTCGGTGGATGATGTGGCAGGGCTTGCGCGGTTCATCGCCCGCGAGGTGGACCTATGAGCGCACCGCGCCTGAAAAACGACTGCTTTGCGCTGCCGCCAGGGGTGACCTGGACCCCAGTGGACCAGGCGTTGGAGCGGCTGCGCTCAGCCCTTCATCCGATCGTGACGCTGGAAGAGCGTGCCTTGGGGCAGGCTTTGGGATGCATTTTGGCCCAGGACGTGCGCGCCCCACGCGCCCATCCGCCCGCGGCCAACACCGCCGTTGATGGCTATGGCTTTGCCCACGCCTCACTGCCAGGCCAGGGGGAGGTGACGCTGCCCTTGGTGGCGGGCCGGGCTGCGGCTGGCGTGCCCTATCCGCATCCGGTGCCCCCGGAACAGGCGATCCGAGTGCTGACCGGCGCGCTGTTGCCCCAGGGCGTCGACACGGTTGTTTTGCAAGAGGATGTGGCCATAGGCGAAGGCACGATCACCTTCGAGGCGCGGCTGAAGCCTGGGGCGAATGCCCGAGCGGGTGGCGAGGACTTTGAGGCAGGTGATGTGCTGTTGGCGGCGGGTGCGCGCATAAACCCCACCCATATCGGCCTTCTAGCGGCGGCCGGCGTGGCCGAGGTGCCCGTGCGCGCGCCGCTGCGCGTGGGGCTGCTCTCCACCGGGGACGAACTGGCCCAACCGGGCGAGGGTGCAGCCCCCGGTCAGGTCTATGACGCAAACCGACCTATGCTGGCCGCGATGCTACGCCGCTGGGGGATGGAGGTGGTTGATTTGGGGGCCTGTCCCGATGACCGCGCGGCCCTGGGCGCTGTGCTGGACCGCGCGGCGGACGAAGTTGATGCGCTGATCACTTCCGGCGGGGCCTCCGCCGGCGAAGAGGATCATCTTTCTGCCCTGATGTCGGCACGGGGCCAGGTTTCCACCTGGCGGATCGCGGTCAAACCGGGCAGGCCCCTGATGCTGGGCACCTGGGGGGGCGGCTTGCCGGTCTTTGGCTTGCCGGGCAATCCGGTGGCGGCCTTTGTGTGCACGCTGATCTTTGCGCGTCCCGCACTTTTCGCCCTGATGGGGGCGGGCTGGCCACAGCCCCAAGCGCTGCATCTGCCTGCGGCGTTTGAGAAAACCAAAAAGGCGGGGCGTCGAGAGTTTTTGCGCGCGCGCCTGACAGATCAGGGCAGGGTGGAGGTC
>JBCBNR010000026.1:0-14779 GCA_039821665.1 Pseudomonadota bacterium | reverse complement strand
TGACAGCGCCGCAAGGCGCACACGGCGCCCCGCCTGCCTGGTCCATGGGCGCATGGCGCCCGGCGCAGGGGCTTTGCCTTCTGGCCATGATCCCAGCCCATGGGGCAAGGCTGTGCCCAGGCCCCCTTTTCTGCCCGACCCAGGCACGCTAGACAGGGCTTGTTCAGACACAGGTGTGCACAATGGCCCAACCCCTCACCCTCTATCTCGCAGCACCCCGCGGCTTTTGCGCAGGCGTGGACCGGGCCATCAAGATCGTGGAAATGGCGCTCGAAAAATGGGGGGCGCCCGTCTATGTCCGCCATGAAATCGTGCACAACAAATACGTGGTCGATGGTCTGCGCGACAAAGGGGCCATCTTTGTCGAAGAGCTTGACGAATGTCCCACCGACCGCCCTGTAATCTTTTCGGCCCATGGGGTTCCGAAATCCGTCCCGGCCGCGGCCCAGGCGCGCAACATGGTCTATGTGGACGCGACCTGCCCGTTGGTGAGCAAGGTCCATATCGAGGCCGACCGCCATGCGGCCGCTGGCCTGCAGATGGTGATGATCGGCCATGCGGGCCATCCAGAGACGGTGGGCACCATGGGCCAATTGCCAAAGGGCGAGGTGCTGCTGGTCGAGACCGTCGAAGATGTGGCGGCACTTGCGCCGCGCGACCCCCAGAAACTGGCCTATATCACCCAGACAACCCTGTCGGTCGATGACACGGCCGAGGTTGTGGCGGCCCTGCAAGCGCGCTTTCCGGCCATCATCGGCCCCCACAAAGAAGACATCTGCTATGCCACCACCAACCGCCAAGAGGCGGTGAAGGCGGTGGCCCCGAAAGTGGATGCGCTTTTGGTGATCGGCGCGCCAAACTCGTCCAATTCCAGGCGGTTGGTGGAGGTGGGGGCAAAAGCGGGCTGCGCCTATTCCCAACTGGTCCAAAGGGCCAGCGACATCGACTGGCGGGCCTTGTCCGGGGCGCAAGCGGTGGGCATCACGGCTGGCGCCTCTGCGCCCGAGACCTTGGTCAATGAGGTGGTGGATGCGTTCCGCGCCCGCTTTGATGTCACGCTGGATAAGGTCGAGACCGCCCAAGAAAATGTAGAGTTCAAGGTGCCTCGCGTGCTGCGCGAACTTGCCTGAAAGGGGCTGTGATGGATCAGATCCCCAAACCAGCGCTCTCTCTCGGTCTTGCGGGCCTATTGCCGTTTCTCGCCAGTTTTCTGGCCAGCCTGATCGGGCTGTGGCCGGTCTTTATGACCTCGACCGCGCTGATCTATGGCGTCGTCATCCTCAGCTTTATGGGGGGCGCGATCTGGGGATTTGCAGCGACGCAAGACCTGGATCTGTGGCGCTGGCTGGGGCTTTCGGTGGCACCCGCCCTTTATGGGTTCGCCATTGCGATGTTTTGGCCCTTCTCCGATGGGTCTGCCTGCGTTGCCTTGGCCTTGGGATTTGCCGCCCTGCTTTATGTGGACAGGGAGGCGCAAGCGGCGGGCCTCGCCCCCTTTTGGTGGATGCGCCTGCGCATCCTACTGACCACACTCGTGGTTTTGTGCCTGCTGGGGATCGCGGCGCTATGAGCACGGACAAAAAGACACTCGCCTTTTATGACAGCAAGGCGAAAGATTATGCCACCTTCGCGCTGGAGGTGACCGAACATCCCAAGTTGCAAGCCTTCATGGGCGCGCTTGCCCCCGGTGCGCGGGTGTTGGATCTGGGCTGTGGCGTGGGCTGGGCCGCGGCTGGGATGCAAGAGGCGGGATTTGTGGTGTCGGCCCAAGATGCATCGGCCGGATTGGCCGAACAAGCGCGGACGCGCTTTGGCCTTGAGGTACGGGTGGCCCCGTTTGATGCGCTGGAGGCGCGCGACGCCTATGGGGGGATCTGGTGCCATTTCGCTTTGCAGCATGCGCCCATCGAGAACCGAGGCGACATCTTTGCCCGCCTAAGCCAAGCGCTGGTGCCCGGTGGGATCCTCTATGTCGGTGTACAATCGGACCCAGAGCCTTGGCGCGACAGCATCGAGCGGCTTTACAATCCGTTTTCCCATGGGGATTTGCGCGCGCTTTGTGCCCAATCGGGCCTGACGGTCGAGCGGATCGAGACCGGACAGGGCAAAGGCTATGACGGGCGCGCCAGCGAAAATGCCTATCTCTGGGCGCGCCGTGGCTGAAGTGATCGCCTACACCGATGGCGCCTGTTCGGGCAATCCGGGGCCTGGCGGCTGGGGTGTGGTGCTGGAGGCGCGCACGGGCGAGGATGTGATCAAATCGCGCGAGTTGCAGGGCGGTGCGGCCCATACCACGAACAACCGCATGGAACTGATGGCTGCTATCACAGCCCTAGAGACCTTGGAGCGGCCGTCGGCCCTGACAGTGGTGACCGACAGCGTCTATGTGCGCGATGGGGTGACCAAGTGGATCCATGGCTGGAAGCGCAATGGTTGGCGCACCTCGGCCAAGAAAGAGGTGAAGAACGCGGATCTTTGGCAGGCCCTGGATGCGGCACAGGCGCGCCACGAGGTGCGCTGGGAATGGGTCAAGGGCCATGCGGGCCATCCCCAGAACGAACGGGCAGACGCGCTTGCCCGCGCCGGCATGGCCCCGTTCAAAGATACGGGCCTCAAAAATGGTGGCTGAACAGGGCATAGAAGGCTGGGGGCGCTGCCCCCAGACCCCCGGGATATTTGGGCAAAAATGAAAAGAGCGGGGTCTTGCAAACGCTACGGTGGAGCGCTTGAACACCGAGGCGTCTAGCGCCCACTCAGGTAGGTTTTGTAGAGCCACAGAAGCACGATGGCACCGAGAACTGCGCCGATAAAGCCCGCAGCGACCCCCAAAACCGCAAGCAAGACACGCAAGACAAGCCCGCCCAACAGCGCGCCGATGATGCCAATGGAAACCGTGTGCACAAGGGGCAGGTTCATGCCCATCAACCGAGTTGCGATAAAGCCTGCGGCAGCCCCGATGACAACCAGCGCAAGCACCCCGGTCATGGTTTGCGCCCCAGACGCGGGGCCACGAAAAGCGCAAGGGCAGCGCCGATGGCGGAGGTCATGGTGCGCCCGCCAAAGCCGATGCCAAAGAGGGCCGAGATGAAAAACATCACCACCCCGCCCGCCAGGCCCAAAAGCGCGCTGGTGACAACACCGTTCGACACAAGGCCAAAGCGTTCGGCCACAAAGCCGACAGCTGCGCCCACGACCATCGCACCGAGAAGGGGGAACATAAACATCGTCGACCGCTCCGTTTGCGTAAGCGCAAGTTTAGCCCAGCTGGCTCGCGGACCCCAGCGAAAAGAGCCTGCCTAGCCTAGCTGCGTGCCTTTGGGCACCGGAAAGCCGCGCAGAACCTGGTCTGTGGGGGCCGCGGATTTGCCCGCGCGCTGGGCCGAGGTCAGACGCACAGCCCCATTCGCGCAAGCCACGGTCAGGCGATCGTCAAGGGTGGTGCCGGGCTCGGCGCCCTGCACACCGGTGACCACAGCGCTGCCCAACACCTTCAAACGCTCGTCGCCCACCTGGGTCCACGCGCCCGGCGCAGGGGAAAGGCCGCGGATCTGACGATCCACGTCAGCTGCGCTTTTGGACCAATCGATGCGCGCCTCTGTCTTGTCGATCTTCTGGGCGTAGCTGACGCCCAAAGTGTCCTGGGGCGTTGCCGCCATGGGCAAGCCATCCACCGTCTCGACGATCAAATGGGCGCCCATCTGCGCCAAACGGTCGTGGAGCGTGCCGGTCGTATCCTGGGCGCTGATCCCGGTCTCTGCGCGGTTGAGCACGGGACCTGTGTCCAGGCCTGCCTCCATCTGCATGATGCAGATGCCGGTTTTCGCATCCCCTTCCATCACGGCGCGATGAATGGGCGCTGCCCCCCGCCAACGCGGAAGCAGCGAGGCGTGGATGTTCAAGCAACCAAAATGCGGTGCGTCCAACAGCTCTTGGGGTAGGATCAGACCATAGGCCACCACCACGGCCACATCCGCATTGAGGGCTGCAAAATCCGCACGATCCGCGTGGCGTTTGAAGTTCAGCGGGGTCGCGGTGGGCAGGCCAAGCTGTTGGGCATGGGCCAGCACTGGCCCGGGCCTGGGCTGTTTGCCGCGGCCCGCAGGTCGGGGGGGTTGTGCATAGACGGCCACCACCTCGTGGCCCGCATCGATAAGCGCCTCCAAAGCCGGGAGGGAGAATTGGGGCGTGCCCATGAAAATCACCCGCATGGACGCCCCCTTTCTGTCAGACCCGTGCCCGCTCGCGTTTGAGCTTGCGCATTTTGGTGGTGATCAGGCCGCGTTTCACCGCACCCAGATAATCGATAAAAAGCTTGCCGTTAAGATGGTCGATCTCGTGCTGGGCACAGGTGGCCCACAACCCCTCATACTCTTCCTCTCGGGCCGCCCCATGCTGATCGGTGAAGGCCAGCCGAATGCGTTCGGGCCGGGTCACATCCTCGAATATCTCGGGGATCGAAAGGCAGCCTTCCTCATAGGTGGCCGTCTCGTCCGAGTGCCAGGTGATCTGGGGATTGATGACCACCGTGGGGGCTTGGCCCGCCTCTTCGCGGTTGCAATCCATGACGAACATCCGCGTCAGCACGCCCACCTGGGGGGCGGCAAGACCGACACCGGGTGCGTCATACATGGTCTCGAGCATATCGTCGGCCAGACGGCGCACGGCGTCCGTCACCTCGGCCACGGGCGGGCAGGTTTTCTTAAGGCGTGGATCCGGATGGATCAGGATCGGTCTCAAACTCATGGCCCAGATGTACGGCAGCGGTCGCGGGGCTGCAACCGGTGCCATGGGGCATGGTTTCACCCCGGTTCACCCCCGTGTCACCTGGGCCGCAAAGCAGCCTTGGGCGGCATAGTGAAGCTGCAGGTAGGCGATCTGAGGGTCTGCGAGCACCAAGGGCAGATGCTGTGCAAGATCAGCGCCTGGCACCACCTCGGCCGAGACCATCATATGGGCTGCGTCAAAGGCGCGGATCGCCACCTGTCGGCTGAGAAAGACCGCAGGCACCTCGCCCGGGGCGGGGTGCGCTTGGGCGGCACCTTCGCGAACATAGACCGCGTGGGATGCGCGAAACGGGGTCTCGTGCGGCTGATGGGTATGGTTGATCAGCAGCACCCGCTCGCCCGCTTTTGCGTCTTCCAGGCTGACCCGGCAGGGCATGCCTGCGTTGCCGTCCGCCACATGGATCTGGGCAAAGGGGGCGGCATCCGGCGCGCCCGCATCCTGGAAAAAAGACGCAAAAGGCTTGGGCGAAAGGGCTGTGATTTGAAACGACATATCTAAGCTCTCCTGTGATCGGTGCGGACACTGTGGCGCGGGCACGCGCGCCTCTCGACCCGGAGCTTGCGCATTCTCCCCTTGCGGCGACGAAAGCGAAGGTTAGCTTGCATGCCATTGACCCAGACTCAGGACCTTTCCATGCCCCAGGCTTACGACTTCGACCGGATCATTGATCGCCGCGAGACCCATTGCGCCAAATGGGACGGGATGGAGGGGCTGTATGGTGTGACCCCCCAGGATGGCCTGGCCATGTGGGTGGCTGACATGGATTTTGCCGCCCCGCCCGAGGTTGTTGCCGCCTTGCGTGCGCTGGTCGATCACGAGGTTTATGGCTATTTCGGCGATGGGCAGGCCTATTTGAACGCGATCACCGGTTGGATGAATACGCGCCACGGCTGGACGGTGGACCCGCAGTGGATCAGCACAACCCATGGTCTTGTCTCGGCCATTGGGCTGGCGTTGCGGGCCTATAGCGACCCGGGCGATGGCATCATTTTGTTCACACCCGTGTATCACGCCTTCGCCAAGATGATCAAAGCGAACGGACGCGAGGTGGTCGAAAGCCCGCTCTCCCTCAAAGAGAGGCAATACCACATGGATTTGGAGGCGCTCGCCGCCAGCCTAACCGGGCGCGAGCGGATGGTGATCTTTTGTTCGCCCCACAATCCTGGGGGGCGCATTTGGACGGTGGAGGAGCAATCGGCCCTCGCCGCGTTTTGCGAGGCCCACGATCTGATCCTGGTCTGTGACGAGGTGCACCATGACCTGGTGTTCCCGGGCGAGACGCACACGGTCATGCCCCTGGCGGCCCCCCAAGTTCTGGATCGTCTGGTGATGCTGACCGCAAGCTCCAAGACCTTTAATTTGGCAGGCGCCATGACCGGAAACGCCATCATTGCGAACCCCAAGCTGCGCGCGGCATTCGATGCCGAACATATGGCCGCAGGCAAATCGCCGAATATCTTTGGCATGGCCACCGCCACCGCCGCCTATACCCACGGAACGCGGTGGTTGGAGGCGCTGATGCAGTATCTCGACGGCAACAGGCAGGTCTTTGATGCAGGTCTAAACGCCATTCCGGGGGTGGAGGTGATGCCCATGCAAGCCACCTACCTGTCTTGGGTCAACTTCGCCAATACGGGCATGGACCCCCAAGAGGTGACGTCGCGCATTCAAAACGATGCAAAAATCGCGGCCAATCACGGCCCCACATTCGGCGCGGGCGGCGAGACGTTTATGCGCTTTAACCTTGCCACCCCGCGCGCCCGCGTGGCCGATGCGGTGGCCCGCCTTCAATCTGCCTTTTCTGATTTGCAGTAGCTGCTTACTTGCCCGCGTTTCGGGCCGCTATTTTACGTTTTGGATTGCCCCATGCCCCGGCTCGACCGAACAACCCCTCCTGGCCTTTACACATTGGTGGCGCTATCAGGCTTGGCTGCGTTGAACATGAACCTGTTCCTGCCCAGCCTGCCGGCTATGGCCGAAAGCTTTCAGGCCGATTACGGCTTGGTGCAACTGGCCGTGTCCGCCTATCTGGCGTTAACCGCCCTGTGGCAGGTGATCCTGGGCCCCCTGTCCGACCGGTTTGGCCGGCGCCCCGTAATGCTTTGGGCGCTGGTGATATTTCTGGGCGCCACCGTGGGCTGTGCCCTGTCGAGCACCATCGAAAGCTTTTTGTTCTTTCGCATGGTTCAGGCAACGGTCATTGCGGGCCTCGCGCTGAGCCGCGCCATCGTGCGCGACATGGTCAGCCAGGACAAAGCCGCCGCGATGATCGGGCTGATGACCATGTTCATGGCGATTATGCCCATGATTGGCCCCAGTTTCGGCGGCGTGCTGCAAGAGCTTTACGGCTGGCGGGCGAATTTCGTGTTTTTGACCCTGACAGGCGTCGCGGTCCTGGCCCTGACCTGGGCCGATTTGGGCGAGACCAATCAAAATATCTCAACCTCATTCGGCGCACAGTTCCGCGCCTATCCAGAGCTTTTTCGATCCTATCGGTTCTGGGGCTACACGGCGACGGCCAGTTTCGCCTCGGGCGTGTTCTTTGCCTATCTGGGCGGCGCGCCCTATGTGGCAAGCGTCTTGCTGGGCATGTCGCCGGCCCAGGTGGGCCTGGGCTTTGCCACCGTGGCCTTGGGCTACATTATGGGCAATTTCACCACCAGTCGCGTGTCCGAGCGGTTTGGAATTTACCGGATGATCCTGATGGGTTCGATCCTGGCCTGCCTGGGCGCAGTTTTGGCGCTGGTGCTCTTTGCCGTGGGGATTGCCCATCCGGCCAGCTTGTTTGGCCCCATGCTGTTGGTGGGTTGGGGCAACGGCATGACCTTGCCCTCGGCCATGGCGGGTATGGTGTCTGTCCGCCCGCAGCTTGCGGGCAGTGCCAGCGGGCTGGGGGGCGCGCTGATGGTGGGCGGCGGCGCGGCCCTTGCCGCTGTAACGGGCAGTTTGTTGACCGACAGCCCCTCGGCCATGCCCCTACTGGGGATGATGGCAGGCTCGGCGGTTCTGGGTGTAGTGTCGGCGCTTTGGGTGATCCGGGTGGAGCGGCTGCGCCAGCGGCAGGCCGCCGCAGCGCAGCAAAACTAGCTCCCCCTCCTTCGCGCATGCAACATTATCCTTGACAGATGCGCGCAACAAAGTGATGCAACGCGGCAGCTTTGCGACATATCATTAGCCAAGGACCGCCCAAGATGAGCTTTACCCTGCAACCCCAACCCCCTGCCCGCCCCAATCGCTGTCAGCTGTTCGGCCCAGGCTCGCGCCCGGCGCTGTTTGAAAAAATGGCGGCGTCCGCTGCGGATGTGATCAATCTGGACCTGGAGGATAGTGTCGCGCCCAACGACAAAGATGCGGCGCGCGCCAATGTGATCGAGGCGATAAAAACCGTGGATTGGGGCAAGAAAACCTTGTCCGTGCGCATCAACGGCCTGGACACGCCCTATTGGTACCGGGACGTGGTCGAGGTGATGGAGCAATCGGGCGAGCGATTGGACCTGATCATGATCCCCAAAGCGGGCTGTGCGGCGGATGTGTATGCGGTCGATGCCCTGGTCTCGGCCATCGAGACCGCCACGGGACGGACCCGCAAACTGGGCTTGGAAGTGATCATCGAAACGGCCGCAGGTGTGGCCCATGTGGAGGAGATTGCCGCGGCCTCCCCTAGGCTGCAGGCCATGAGCCTGGGCGCCGCGGACTATGCTGCGTCCATGGGCATGCAGACCACCGGGATCGGTGGGACGCAGGAGAATTACTATATGAGAGCGCCCGATGGCAGCGCCCATTGGGGGGATCCCTGGCACCACCCCACCGTGGCAATTGTGGCTGCGTGCCGGACCCATGGCATCCTGCCTGTGGACGGCCCCTTTGGCGATTTTTCCGACGAGGACGGGTTCCGCGCCCAGGCCCGCAGGGCCGCCACCTGCGGTATGGTCGGCAAATGGGCGATCCACCCAAAGCAAATCGCCCTGGCCAACGAGGTCTTCACCCCATCCGAGGCGCAAGTGACCGAAGCGCGCGAGATCCTCGAGGCGATGGACGCCGCAAAGGCCGCAGGCCAAGGTGCTGCTGTCTACAAGGGACGGCTCGTGGACATCGCGTCAATCAAACAGGCGGAAGTCATCGTCCGTCAGGCCGAACAGATCGACACCTAACCCTCAATCCACCTGCTGTCGCGCAAGAGGGGGCTTTGCCCCCGCGCCTTTTGGCGCTCCCCCAGGATATTTGAACAAAAATGAAAGCCCTTTCGCTTTTGTATAAATATCCCGGGGGGCCGAAGCGAAGCGGAGGCGGGGCAGAGCCCCCATGCGCCCGCAAGGCTCGGGGGCAGCGCTCGACAGGGCGCTCCTTTTCGCGCGCGGGTGCGGCTGGGCTTTCCATTTCAGCCCATGCCCCATAGATACGTCGCGCAAGGGCAGATGGCGCGAGGCGTAAGCGATGCAAAACTATCTCGATTTCGAAAAAGGGCTGGCAGAGATCGAAGGCAAGGCGGAAGAGTTGCGCGCCCTTGCCCGTCAGAACCCGGCGATGGATGTCGCGGATGAAGCTGCAGCCCTAGACGCAAAAGCGGATGCCCTACTGACGGATCTTTATTCCGATCTCTCCGCGTGGCAGAAGTGCCAGGTCGCGCGCCACCCGGGCCGTCCCCATTGTCAGGACTACATCGATGCAATGTTCTCGGAATACACGCCTTTGGCGGGCGACCGAGGGTTTTCCAATGACCATGCGGTGATGGGGGGCTTTGCCCGTTTGGACGACCAGCCGGTGATGGTCATCGGTCACGAGAAGGGCCATGACACCAAGACCCGGTTGGAACGCAATTTCGGCATGGCCCGGCCGGAGGGTTATCGCAAGGCCATCCGGCTGATGGACATGGCTGACCGCTTTGGTTTGCCGGTGATCACCCTTATCGACACTCCTGGCGCCTATCCCGGAAAAGGGGCCGAGGAGCGGGGCCAGGCGGAGGCAATCGCCCGTTCCACGGAGGCGTGCCTGACCATTGAGGTGCCCTTGATCTCGGTGGTCATCGGCGAAGGGGGCTCTGGCGGGGCTGTGGCCTTTGCGACCTCGGACAGGCTGGCCATGCTGGAGCACGCGATTTACTCGGTGATCTCGCCCGAAGGGTGCGCCTCAATCCTTTGGAAGGATGCCGAGAAAATGCGCGAGGCGGCCGAGGCCCTGCAACTGACCGCCCAAGACCTGATGCGACTTGGCATTGCGGATCGCATCATCTCGGAGCCGGTGGGCGGTGCCCAACGCCACCGCGAGAAGATGTTCAAATCCGTGGGCCAGACGCTCAAATCCCTGCTGGCAGAGTTGAGCGGCCTGTCGGGCGCCGAGCGTTTGGCGGCGCGGCGGGCGCGCTATCTTTCGGTCGGGCGCGAGGTGAGCGTGGCCTAGCCGGGTCGATACCCCGCCTCGGCCATCAGCGCATCGGATGCGGTTTCGACCACCTGTTCCAATTCGGCCAGGAACGGTTCCACCTCCTGGCCCGGGGCGATCGGATCTAGGTATTCCACCACCGCTGTTCCCGGCTTGCGCAGCCAAGAGCGGCGTGCCCAAAACACCCCAACATTGGTGGCCGCGGGCACACAGGTGACCCCCATGCGCACATAGAGCGCGCCTGCCCCCACCTTGTAGCGCAGGTATTGCCCCGGCAGGGTGCGGGTGCCCTGGGGATAGATCACCAATTGCCCTTCCGCCTCACGCCCCTGTTGGGCCGCCAGCATCGCATTGATCGCTTTGCCCTTCTTGCCGCGCGACACAGGTGTGGAGCCGATGCGCATGCCATAGACGCCGATGATCGGCGCCCATTTCAACTGATCCTTCATGATGTAGCGCGCCCGCGGCAGGGCGTGCATGTGCATCATAATGTCCAGAAAGGATTGGTGTTTGGACGCAACGATAACTGGGTCCGTGGGCACCGTGCCGCGCACCTCAATCTTCAACCCAACCAGGACCCTCAGCAAGTAGAAGATCCATGTGCAGTAGAGCTTCATCGCCCAATAGGCCCCGTCGCGTGACCAGATCGCAGCGGGCGCCAGAACAATGCCCATCACCAACATCGAGAGGTACATCAAGGCATCAAACAGGACAGAGCGCAGCAGGATCATGGTGTCCCTGTCCTTTTGTGTAGGTGGGCGGTCGCGTCGCACCCTGGGGCCTCATCACCGGATTGTCTGTTAAGTCTATGTAAAATCAAGGGGTCGCACATGGCTGCAACTCCGGGTATTGTTCCGCTCGGGTCCACAAAAACACCAATTTTCGGTAACGCGCCAGCCACAGATCGAGTATCCATAGGATCAGTGATGCGGGGGCGTTGGTCGAAAAGTTTCGAAAAGTGAGTTCGGTATGCGTCTGGTTTGTCCAAAATGTGGAGCGAGTTACGCGGTCGCGGCGGAGTTGATCCCCGAGGATGGGCGCGATGTGCAGTGCGCCTCGTGCAACCACGTGTGGTTTCAAGAGCGGGTGAGCGAGGAGCAGCCCGCCCTGGTGTTGCAGCCTACCATCGACACCTCGCCCGGTCTTAGCCCCGAGGATATGGGTCTGGTCAGCGCGCCCGCTGACAGCGCCGAAGAGGACCGGGCGCGCCTGCGCGCAGCGGTCCAGGAGGAGTTGTCCATGCAAGCCGCAGATGCAGCGGCCGCAGGCGGTGGCCTGTCCGCGGCAGTGGCTGCACGGGCGAACGCTGCCCCGCAACCGGCCGCGGATGAGACGGATTTCCTGGATGATCTGCGCGCGCATCTGCGCGAGGCGGAGAAAGAGGCCAAGAAGGACCGTACCTCGAAAGACGCTCCTGCAATGAGGTCGCAAAAGCGCAACGTGATCGACGCGGCCTTGAAGGCCGGGGTCGACCCCTCGCGTCCCACACGGGCCGAGGCGTCTGCCGAGGCGCGTCAGGCGGGCAAAACCTATCAGCTTGACGGCGGGTATGACAGCACGCCCGTCTATTCCGAGCCCGGCTCGACGCAACAGGCACGCAGCACACGCTCAGGCTTCGTCACGGCGGTTGCGATCGCGGCGGCGGCCTGCGCACTTTATGTGTTCAAGCCGGCGATTTCCAACCAAGTACCCGCCGTGGCCCCGTATTTGGATCAGTATGCCGAGCGGGTCGACACGGTGCGCATTGCTCTGGACCGCCTGGTGGCATCCGGCTTGGGAAGCCTGCAAAACGCAAGCGAGGGTTAGGCGACCGGTCGCGAGCGGTTTGATCCTGTTCATCCGCAGTTGGATGGAACGGGTATCCTTGCGGGCTGAGAAGGTACTGATGCGCCCTGGCCTCGCAGGCCAATCCGTAAGCCAATCACCAAACTCAAAAAGTGAGTTGTCTAGGCAAAGCCGCTAGGTCTGCGGCCCCTTGATGTGGTGCGGGACCAAAGCAGCCCCAAGCCTTAGGCAGAGCCACAGGAAATTAGCGTTGTGCACCACTCCCGCGAGCGCGGGCGTGGTGTTTAAGCCCGCAAGACAGTCGGCGGTATCGGACCGGTCGCTCAACAGGCGGCGCACCCCACCGGCGGCAAGGTGACTTGCCCGTTCGGCGGCGCTGTGTCGGATCAAAAGCGATCTATCAGGCGGCGCAGGTAATCCAACTCTTCCGGCGTGCGGCTTTGGTCGGACGAGCGTTTGCGGATCTCGTCGAACAGCTCTTGCGCGCGGCGGAACGGGTCGACACCGTCCGGCAGCAAGCGCTGGTCGGTTTCGATGCTGCCGCGAGAGCCTGCGGGCCGACCCAGCGGATCGCGGTCCGTGCGGTTGAGGCCCTGGCCCGGCTCCGTCCCACCCTGGCCCTGGTTTTGCTGGGCCTGCTGGTTCATCTCTTCGCCAAGGCCCTGCATCCCTTCGCGCAGGTTGTCCATGGCCTGAGCTTGGTCGTCCAAGGCCCCATTCAGGTCGCCCTCCGCCAGGTTCTCGGCGGCGCTGTCCATGTCTCCCTCGGCGCGGCCCAGGGCCTCGCGGGCGGCTTGGCCTTCCTCGCTCTGCGCACCGGGAAGCTGCCCGCGTAAGTCGTTGAGCAGTTGGCGCAGCGCTTCTTGGCGTTGGGCCAGTTGCCCGGGCAGGTTCTGACCCATGCTACCATCGCCGGGCCGTTGCCCTTGTGCCTGACCCTGGCCTTGGCCCTGCTGGCCCTGGCCCGGCTGCGGCTGGCCTTGGCCTTGCTGCTGGCCTTGGCCTTGTTGACCTTGTTGGCCCTGCTGCTGGCCTTGGCCTTGCTGCTGGCCCTGTTGTTGACCCTGCTGCTGCCCTTGCTGTTGGCCCTGTTGCTCGCCCCGGCGCCCTTGCTGGAACTGCTCTTGCAGCTGCTGAAAGCTGTCATCGGCCAGGTCCTGCTGCTGGCGCAGGGTGTCTTGAAGTTGCTGCATCATCTGCTCGCCCTCTCCCTGCTGACCGTTTTGGCCGGGGCTGGCTTGCATCTGCATGTTTTCCATCATCTGGCGAAGCTGTTCGAGCATCGCCAGCGCTTCCTCGGTGCGACCTTCCTGATTGAGGCGCTCGATCTCTTCGAGCATCTCTTGCAGGTCCATCTGGCTCATCGGCTGGCCGTTTTGATCTTGGGCCATCTGATCGGGGTTTTGGAGGGCCTCCTGGGCCAACTGCTGCATATAGTCCTGCATCGCCTGGCGCAGCTCGTCCATCAACTCGGCGATTTCCTCTTCGGATGCACCGTCGCGCATGGCCTCGGCCAAACGTTCTTGGGCGCGGCGCAGCCGCTCGGCCGCATCCGACAGAGAGCCGTCCTCGATCAACAAGGCGGCCTGCCACAGGATCTCGGCCACATCCTCCACTTCCTCATCCGCCAAGCCATCCTCAACCGCATAGCCCAGGCGACGGATCGCGGTGCGGATCATCAGATAAATCGACATATCGTCGAAGGTGTTTTCCGGTGCATGGGTGATCGCACGCAGGATCTGGTCGATCCGGGTGGCGTTGTCCGGAGACCACAAAAGATCCCGACGCTGTTCGATCAAAGCTGCGGCCAGCGGGTCGAAAAACCGCCGTTGCGGCAGGATCACGGAATAGCCTTCCGAGCGCCCTTCCTGGCCTGCTGCGTCCGACGCGATAAGGGTCAGCGTGATCGGCAGATCGGCCCAAGGGTGTTTGGAGAAATCTTCGATCAACGTTTCCTCGATCTCGTCCAAAGCGCCGGAAAACGGCATCGGCAAGTCAAGTACGATGTCTTCGCGGGCAACCGGTTGCGAGGCGAGGCCAAAGCGTCGGTCCACCCGGTCCATGTCCAAGGTGATCGCGGCTGTGGCACCGATGATCCCATAGTCGTCCCTGGCCTCATAGCTCAGCTCCATCGCGCCAGAGACAGAACGGGTGAGCGCCCCTTTCATGGCAATCTGAGGCACCGCATCAGGCTCGGCGCTCACGGACCAGGTGGCCAGCGTCTCGGTCTCGGAGGACAGCGTAACCGTGCCGTCTTGGCGCAACTCGAACATCGCGCCCTGGATCCCATCGGCCAGCGGTGCAATTGCTGTGGCGGCACCCGACACGCTTTCGCTGAGCGAAAAGGCCCCTTCGGTGCCATAGCCCCGCAGCGTGACCGTGCTGCCCGTGGGCACAGTCAGCGGTGTATCGGCGGTGTCGGCACTCAGATAGACCGTGGGCCGCCCGGTATAGGCGGGCGGATTGATCCATCCCTCAAACGCAGGGCCGGTGGCCACTTGCAACGGGGCCTCAACGGCAGGGGCGAGGGCCAGGTCCTCTCGCGGCGCGCCGGTGGCAAAGACCAGGGCCGCAAGCCCTGCAACCAGGGCCGCCAAGCGCAGGCCCCAAACATCCCGGCTGGCTAGGCGCAAATCAGGCTGGGCGGTTTTGGCCTTCGCGGCCTCCTCGGCCATGCGCGCCAAATGCCGCGCCCAAAGACCCTGGGACAGGGGGTCGTCGCGGCCCACGGCGATTTCATCATCCAGGGTTTGAAGGGGGGTGCCAGGCAAGGCTGCATCAAGGCGCGCCCGCGCGTCCGCCAGGGTGGGCCAGGACAATTGGCGCAGGC
>JBCBNR010000025.1:0-15379 GCA_039821665.1 Pseudomonadota bacterium | reverse complement strand
CGGGTGCAGCGAGGGCAGATCGGCCATCAAACCTGCATTCATCAACAGCGTAAGCTCGGTCCCGTCTCGGGTCACCGCCGGTTTGTCACGCAGCGCGGTATAGGCCTCGCGCGCTGCGGACAGCAGGTCGGTTTTGGCACGAAAAGCGGCCAGCATATCCGCCTCCGGGCGCAGATGGACCACGCCCTCCTCGCCATCCACCAACACCGTGTCCCCATCGCGGGCCTCGCGGGTAAGGCTCTTGACCTGGATCAGCAGAGGGATCGCCAGCGCGCGGGCCACAATCGCCGCATGACTGCCGACGGAGCCTTCTTCGAGCACCACACCGGCCAGTTTGCGCCCGTAATCCAGCAACTCGCCCGGGCCGATATTGCGTGCAATTAAGACCGCTCGGTCCGGGATGTCGCGTGCATCCGGGGCCTGCGCGCCTGTCAAAAGACGCAACAGCCGATTGGACAGATCGTCCAGATCGTGCAGCCGATCGCGCAAATAGGCGTCGGGCACCCGGGCCATGCGCGAGCGGGTGGCGGATTGTTCTTTCTCCACCGCCACCTCGGCGGCCAAACCGCTGTCGATGGACGCTTCCATCCGGCGCACCCAACCCTTGTCATGGGCAAACATACGCCAGGCGTTCAAAACATCCCGGTGTTCGCCTAGGGCCGCGATGTCGTCGCCTGACAACATCCGATCCACTTCTTTGCGCAACTGGGACAGCGCCACCTGCAGGCGTGCGCGCTCGGCCACGGGTTCATCGGCAACCGGGTTTGCGATCAGAATTTCGGGATCGTGCAGGAGGGCCACGCCCTTGGCGAGGCCTTCCTGGCCGACCACGCCGCCAGCCATCCAGGCGGCCTTGTGCGGCATAGGCGGGTCTGTCGGCGCGGTGCCGTTAAAGGCGCCAAGTTCTGCCATCTCAGCGATGACCATGGCCACCACTTCCAACGCATAAACCGTGTCCTCGTCATAGACCCGCTCTTCGCGGTTTTGAACGACCAAAACCCCCAGAACATCGCCAAGCCGCTGGATCGGCACGCCCAGGAACGAGGCATAAACCTCCTCGCCCGTTTCGGGGAAATAGCGAAACCCCCGCGCGGTCTGGGCATTGGCGGTGGCAAAGGGGCTGGCGGATTGCGCAATGCGCCCCACCAAGCCTTGATTGGTGCGCATACGGGTTTGGTGGACCGCTTGTGGGTTCAGACCGGTGGTGGCGCACAGCTCCAACTCTTCGCCTACCGCGAGGTAGATCGAGCAAACCTCCGCCGCCAACCCGTCCGAGACGATATGGGTGATGCGATCCAGGCGTTCTTGCCCTTCGCCCGCTTCTTTTAGGGCGTCGCGCAAGCGTGTTAGAAGGATGCGGCTTTCTACCGCCTCGCTCATCGCGTCACCGCCCGCGCCGCTAGGCTGCGGTCTCCAACTCAAAGGCGTCGTGCAGGGCTTGCACAGCCAGTTCCATATACTTGCGGTCCACCAGGACCGAGACCTTAATCTCGGAGGTGGTGATCACCTTGATGTTGACCCCTTCATCGGCAAGCGCCTTGAACATCTTTTGGGCCACGCCCGCATGGCTGCGCATGCCGATGCCAACGATGGAGACCTTGCACACCTCGGTGTCTGCAACCAGCTCGCCATAGTTGAACGCGCCGCTTTGCTTGGCCGCTTCCATCGCCGCGCTTGCCTTGGCAACCTCGTCCACCGGGCACGAAAAGGTCATGTCCGTCCGCCCGTCTTCCGAGATGTTCTGCACGATCATATCCACGTTTACGCCCGCCTCGGCCAGGGGGCCGAAGATGGCCGCTGCGATGCCGGGCCGGTCGGCCACGGACAGCAGGGTGAGCTTTGCCTCGTCCCGGCTGTAGGCGACGCCGCTGACCACATTGCTTTCCATGATCTCCTCCTCGTCGCACACGAGTGTGCCTGGTGTGTCCTCAAACGATGTCAGCACCTGCAGGCGCACCTTATAGCGCATCGCCAGTTCGACCGAGCGGGTCTGCAGCACCTTGGCCCCGAGGGACGCCAATTCCAGCATCTCTTCGAAGGCGATCTTGTCAAGTTTCCGGGCCTTGGACGTGATCCGTGGATCGGTGGTATAGATCCCATCCACATCCGTGTAGATGTCGCAGCGCTCTGCCTCGAAGGCCGCTGCAAAGGCAACGGCTGTCGTGTCCGAGCCGCCGCGGCCCAGGGTGGTGATCCGCCCTTGTGGACTGATGCCCTGAAACCCCGCGATGACGGCGACCTGAAGGCCATCGGCGAATTTTTCGTGCAGCACGTCGGTGCCGATATCCTCGATCCTCGCCGCCCCATGGGCGGATGACGTGCGCACGGGCACCTGCCATCCCTGAAAGCTGCGCGCGTCGATGCCGCGCGATTGCAAGCTCAGCGACAACAGACCCGATGTGATATTTTCGCCCGACGAGACCACCGCATCGTATTCCCGCGCGTCGTAAAACCCGGGCGCATTGGCCCCTGGGGGGTTGGCTGCGTCACGCACCCAACCCACAAGTTCATTGGTCTTTCCGGACATGGCCGAGACCACGACGATCACGTGATATCCCTGGTCCACAGCGGTGCTGACCCGCTGGGCCACGTTGCGGATGCGATCGAGGTCGGCCACGGAGGTGCCGCCGAATTTCATCACCAGTATTGGCATGACAGGTGGGCTTTGCGCTGAACTTGGTCGCGCGCTGCTTACGCAAAGGCGTATCTAGACACAAGCCCGTGCGCGCGCCCGCGCTCAGTTCGTTTGACGTCGACCCCAGGGCAGGGGCATCACCGGAATGCCCTCTTTGTGAAGGGCCTTGGCCTCCGCAGGTTTGGCCTGGCCGTAAATCGCCCGCTCGGGTTTATGCCCATTGTGCATATCGCGCGCCTCTTTGGCGAAGTTCGTGCCCACATCCTGCGCCTCGGCCTCTACTTTTTCGCGCAGGGCACGTATCGCCTGTTCGGCGGCGCTTGCGGGTGCGCTCAATGGGCCGGGCTCGGGCACGTCCTTGGTGGTCACACGCGGGGCCATCAACGATTTCTCGACCTTAGAAGAGCCGCACACCACGCATTCCAAACGCCCTGCTGCGCGCAAGGTATCATAGTCGCCGCTGCTGCCGAACCAGCTGTCAAAACTGTGACCCTCGGCGCATTTGAGCGCAAACTTGATCATGGGCGTCCTTCTCCTCTGCCCGAACCGGTGGCGTCCACGTGCCTTACTTTATAGACCACCAATGGATGTTGTCCGTGCATACATTGATTTAAGACAGAAATATGAAAGCAATCCAGCTTCTGCCAGCAACAAAGCTCTGCTACTTTGTCGCGGAACGGTCAAGAAGCCCTAAACGAGCCCATCGGTGCAGTTCCAGACAAAGACATATGTGACGTTCAGCGTGCTGCTGGTGGTGGCCTGCCTGGTGGTCAGCGGTTTGGGTGCGCCGATCGCGTTTGGCTTGGTCGGTCTGCCGCTGATGTTGCTGGTCTTCTGGTTTGCCTTTGCCAGCCCCGAGGATGTACATCGCCTAAGCCCTTCCGCACCCGCATCCGCAGACGATCCGTTAGGCGCCACTCAAAGTTGGGATCGCGGCGAACTGCCGGCGGGGTTCGGCCAAACGCTGTTGCGCCAGATGCCAGCGCCGCTCCTGCTGATCAACGGGGCGGGTCGGCTGGTGTATGCCAACCCAGCGGCGGAGGATATTTTGCCGGGCTACCAACCCGGTGTGCCCTACACCACGTTGATCCGCACGCCCGCCTTTGTGGAGGCGGTGAGTGCGACGTTGGCCACGGGCGAGGACAGGTCCATCGCGTTTGCCACCCTCCAGCCGCGGGAGCGGTTCTTGGAGGCGCGGGTGTCGCGCTTGCCACCGGGGGGTGGTTTTGGCGACTTCACCCTGGTCATTGTCCAGCTTGAAGATCGAACCCAGGACAGGCTGGCGATGCAGACCCGGTCAGACTTTATCGCAAATGCCAGCCACGAGTTGCGCACGCCGCTGGCCTCGATCCTGGGCTTTATCGAAACCCTGCAGGGCCACGCCAAGGACGACCCGGACGTGCAAGAGAAGTTTTTGGGGATCATGTACGCCCAAGCCAGCCGTATGAAGCGGCTGGTCAATGATCTTATGTCGCTGTCGAAGATCGAGATGACCGCCCATGTCCCGCCGGAAGAGCAGATTGCCATAAACTCGGTGGCGCGAGAGGCGGCGTCTGCGCTTTTGCCCCAGGCCAAGCAGAGTGACGTCCGTCTGATTATAGATCTGCCGCCCGAGGACCAGCCGCTATACCTCGTGGCGGACCGGGATCAGATCGCGCAAGTGATCCTAAATTTGGTGGACAACGCCATCAAATATGCAGGCGCTGGCAAAACCGTGCGCCTGTTTCTGGCGGATCCCGACCCGTCCTATCCTGGGCAAATCGGCCTGACCGTGTCGGATGATGGCCCCGGGATCGCGCGCGAGCATCTGCCCCGGTTGACCGAGCGGTTTTACCGGGTGAACAGCGAAAAAAGCACCGACAAAAGCGGCACAGGCCTGGGCCTTGCGATTATCAAGCATATCCTCAATCGCCACGAAGGCGCGCTCGACATCCAATCGACTCAAGGGGACGGTGCGCGCTTCACGATTTGGCTGCCAGCAGCCCGATTTGGGCAAGAGCGGGCAGAGCCTGCCGCTAGGGCAGCCGAGTAAATATCTGATTTATAACATAAACAGCGTTCATATATTTGTCGTCAAACCGCAATAAAAGGCACGCAGCCAGTGCCTAAGTTTTGGTCACCCGGCCCTCTTAGAAGGTGCTGGCTTCTTGAGCATGAAGACTCGATAGCAACCGGAGAAAATCCCGTGAAACTGACCAACCTTTTCGCTGTGGCAGCCGCCGCTGCCATTGCCGCTGGCGCCGCTCAGGCCCGCGACCAGATCCGCATCGTCGGCTCGTCCACTGTGTTCCCGTTCTCCACAGCTGTGGCAGAGCAGTTCGGTAAAACGACCGACTTCAACACCCCCGTGGTCGAGTCCACCGGCTCTGGCGGTGGTTTGAAGCTGTTCTGCGCCGGTGTTGGCGTCGAGCACCCAGACATCACCAACGCATCGCGTCGCATGAAGTCGTCTGAGTTCGAGCTGTGCGGCTCTAACGGCGTGACCGAGATTGTTGAGTCGAAAATCGGCTATGACGGCATCGTTGTCGCCAACGCCTCCGGCGGTCCGTCCTTCGCCCTGACCCGCGAGCAGCTGGTCACCGCACTGGCCGAGCAAGGCCCCAAGCCGATGATGTGGAACGAGGTCGACCCCTCGCTGCCCGCAATCAAAATCGAAGTGCTTGGTCCACCGCCCTCCTCCGGCACCCGCGACGCTTTTGAAGAGCTGGTGATGGAAGAGGGTTGTGAAGGCGCTGGCATCGAGTGTGACGGCATCTCCATCCGCGAAGATGGCGCTTATGTCGAAGCTGGTGAGAACGACAACCTGATCGTCTCGAAGCTGGAAGCCAACCCCAACGCGCTTGGCGTGTTCGGCTTTTCGTTCCTCGACCAAAACAGCGACAAGCTCAAAGGCGCGACCGTTGACGGTATCGAGCCTACTTTTGATGCCATCGCCTCGGGCGATTACCCCGTGTCTCGTTCGCTGTACTACTACATCAAAGTGGCGCATGTGGGCGTTGTCCCCGGCATCAAAGAGTACGCGATGGAGTTCGCGTCCGAAGCAGCTGCTGGTGACGAAGGCTACCTGGTGGACAAGGGCCTGATCCCGCTGCCGTCCGAGCCGTTCGGCGTCAACGCATCGGCCATCTCCAACTTGACTGTGATGACCGGTAACGAGTGGAACTAAGCGTTTCGCTTAACTGATAACCTGCGGGGGCCTCTCCCCGCAGGACCCTCACGACCCTGGGCCCTGTCATTAAAGCGTGCCCTCATTCATTTTGATTTGGGAGAGATGCAGTGCTGGGCATCGCGACACTTTTGATCCTAGGGATCGCTATGGCGTTCTTGGTCCTGTCGCGGAACCGCGCGGTGGCGTTGGCAGGCGGGCAATTGTCCGCGCTCCATTCTCGCCCCTCCTATCACGGTCTGTACAGTTTCCTGTGGGCCTCCTTGGTCGGCGTTGGCGTGCTGCTGGTGCTGTCGCTCGCGGGCGGCTACTTCATGCAAGCAACCCTAATGGCCCAGATCGCTGGCCTTATGCCCGACGCCCCGCAGATCGAGCGTGAGCTGGTGTTGTCTGACGCCGCCGCCCTGTCATCCGGGGGTATCCCCAGCCGGGTGGACGAGGTGCGCGAAGCGGTTGCTGCGCGTTTTGGAACGCTAGAGGCTGTGCGCCTGTGGGGCTCGGCCCTTTTGGCCATCGCGGCGGCCTTGGGCACTGGGTATTACACGTATCTTCAGGTCAGCACGACCTGGCGAGCGCGCAACCGGTCCGAGCGGATCGTGCGCCTGATCCTTTTGGTGGCCGCTGTGATTGCGGTGTTGACCACCCTGGGCATCGTTCTGTCGCTGATTTTCGAGACACTAAACTTTTTCAACAACATCGGATGGCGGATCGACAAGTTCCTGTTCGGCACCCGCTGGTCGCCCCTCTCTGGGGTGCATTCCGGCGAAATGGATCCCGACAAAGTGGGGGCTATTCCGCTCTTTGTGGGCACCTTCCTGATCACGCTGATTGCGATGTTGGTGGCGGTGCCCATCGGCCTGTTCGCGGCGATTTACCTGGCCGACTTCGCCTCGCCCCGGGTGCGCGCCTGGGCCAAGCCCATGTTGGAGATTTTGGCCGGTGTGCCCACGGTGGTGTACGGTTTCTTCGCGGCCATCACGGTAGCCCCGTTCATTCGTGGCACGGGCGAGAGCTTGGGCTTGTCCGTGGCTTCTGAGAGCGCGTTGGCCGCGGGTGTGGTGATGGGGATCATGATCATCCCCTTCATCTCGTCCCTGTCGGATGATGTGATTAACGCTGTGCCGCAATCGCTGCGCGACGGATCTTACGGGCTTGGGGCGACCAAGGCCGAGACGATCCGCCAGGTGGTGCTGCCAGCAGCCTTGCCTGGCATCGTGTCCGCGGTTCTTTTGGGCATCTCCCGCGCCGTGGGGGAGACCATGATCGTGGTCATGGCCGCAGGACAAGGTGCCAACCTGACGGTGAACCCGCTGGAGGCGGTGACCACCGTGACCGTGCAGATCGTCATGCTGATCACTGGCGACACCGAGGCCGCTGTGGCCGCCGGTCCCGCCTTTACGCTGGGCTTCACGCTGTTCTGTGTGACCCTTGCCCTGAACGTGGTGGCCTTGCGGATCGTGCGCAAGTACCGCGAACTCTACGATTAAGGAGCCCAGCCAATGGTCGATATGGCAGAATTGAGCGCTATGCATGGCTCGCAGGCATCCGCCCAGCGGATGAAAAAACGGCGTAGCGCCGAGCTGCGGCTGCAGATCTATGGCATCCTTGCGATTACCCTTGCGGGCGCTGCCCTGGTGGCCTTGCTGTGGTCGGTGGTCTTCAAGGCTGCAGGTGCGCTTACCGAGACCTATGTGACCCTGCCGGTGACCCTGTCCGCACAAGAGCTGGACCCGGACGGCACGGGTGATCCGGCGGTGATTGGCCGCGCGGATTACGGCGGGTTCGTCAAAGACCTGCTGAAAGAGACGTTTCCGTCTGTCACCGACCGCAAAGCCCGGCGAGAGATGTACGACGTGGTGTCTGCCGGAGCTGGGTTCGAGTTGCGCTCAAAGCTGCAAGACGATCCAAGCCTGATCGGAGAGCAGATCGACTATCCCTTCCTCGCCTCTGATGTAACCGACCTGTACCTCAAAGGCTCGTTCGGGCGCCTTTTGCCGCAACCCCATTCCGGCAACCTGTCGGTGATCCCGTCCGAGGATGGCAAGACCGCGCAGATCCTCACATCGTCCAACGATTTTGCGGCGGCGTTGTCCAAGGTGAAATTGGAACTGATCGATCAAGCGCGCGGCTTGCGCCGCCAGGCGGCCATGCAGGATGCGGGCGTGCGAGAGTTTGAGCGCAGGGCTGCGAACGCCACGAGCGACGAGGTGCGCACCGAGAATGCAAATCAAGCGATCAGCCGTGCGACAGAGCGGGATCGCCTGATTGCCCTGGCCGAGGAATTGGAAGGCCGGGCCGCATCTGCCGGGGGGACCGAGCAGCTGACACGCACAGCGCCGACGGTTTTGGTTCGGGTGGATCAAGGCTGGGTCAAACTCACCGAGATCAACGCGACCGGTGGGGTTGGCCGTGTGGTCCTGCCCATCGAACAAACCGACGCGCTGCCTGCGGATGACTGGAAGATGTACCTCACCGACCTGCCCGAGAATGCGCGCAAAATCTCGGACAACCAGATCGTATTGATCGAGGATCTTATGGCGCGCGGGGCGGTCGAGACGGTGTTCAACACGCGCTTCTTCTCTGCCGGGGACAGCCGCGAGCCCGAGCTTGCGGGCCTCTGGGGGGCTATTGTCGGCTCGTTCTGGACGATGCTGGTGACGTTTTTGTTGGCGTTTCCAATTGGGGTAGGCGCTGCGATTTATCTTGAAGAGTTCGCGCCCAAAAACAAGCTGACCGATTTCATCGAGGTCAATATCAACAACCTGGCCGCGGTGCCGTCGATTGTTTTTGGTCTGCTGGGGCTCGCGGTGTTCCTAGGCTTCTTTGGGGTGCCGCGCTCCTCTCCACTTGCGGGCGGCATCGTGCTTGCACTGATGACCTTGCCCACGATCATCATCGCAAGTCGCGCAGCAATCCGTGCCGTGCCACCATCCATTCGCGATGCGGCCTTGGGCATTGGGGCGTCTCGGCTGCAAACGTCGTTTCACCATGTGCTTCCACTGGCCATGCCAGGGATCTTGACAGGCACAATCATCGGCATGGCCCAGGCGCTGGGCGAGACCGCACCGCTGATCATGATTGGAATGGTTGCTTTCATCGTGGACATTCCCACCGGCGTGACAGACTCTGCCACCGTATTGCCGGTTCAGGTTTTCCGTTGGTCCGACTTCCCAGAACGCGCGTTCGAGGCGCGCACGGCCGCGGCGATCTGCGTCCTGCTGGTATTTCTGGTGATTATGAATGCGCTGGCTGTGTTCTTGCGCAAACGATTTGAACGTCGCTGGTAAGCGGGCCTTGACCAAAGAGGGGACAACAATGACGAATATGCGCATGACCGACCAAGATCTCAGCACCCGTGACACCAAAATCGAAGCCCGCGATGTCCATGTCTTCTATGGGGACAACGAGGCGATCAACGGGGTGGATGTGGACATCCTCGACAAAACCGTGACAGCCTTTATCGGCCCATCGGGTTGCGGAAAATCCACGTTCTTGCGTTGTTTAAACCGCATGAACGACACCATCCCGATTTGTCGAGTGACCGGTGACATCAAAATCGATGGCGGCGATATCTACGACAAATCCATCGATCCCGTGCAACTGCGCGCCAAGGTGGGCATGGTGTTCCAAAAGCCCAACCCGTTCCCCAAATCGATCTATGACAACATTGCTTATGGTCCCCGGATCCACGGGCTTGTGGCCTCGAAATCCGATCTCGACGACGTTGTCGAAGCCTCGTTGCGCAAAGCCTCGATCTGGGAAGAGGTGAAGGACCGTTTGGACGCGCCCGGAACTGGTCTGTCCGGCGGTCAGCAGCAGCGTCTGTGCATTGCGCGCGCGATCGCCACTGCACCCGAGGTTTTGCTGATGGACGAGCCTTGCTCGGCCCTCGATCCCATTGCCACGGCCAAAATCGAAGAGCTGATCGACGATCTGCGCCAGGACTTCTCGGTCGTGATTGTCACCCACTCCATGCAACAGGCCGCCCGTGTCAGCCAAAAGACGGCGTTTTTCCATCTGGGCGACCTGGTCGAGTATGGCGAGACCCAGAAGATTTTCACCAACCCTGAGGACAAGCGCACCCAGGATTATATCACAGGAAGGTTCGGCTAGTGAGCACCGAGGACCGCCTGTCCCTTGGCCCCCACACGGTTTCGGCATTTGACGACGATCTGATCATGATCCAGGCCAAGATCGCCGAGATGGGCGGGCTGGCCGAGGAACTGCTGTCCAACGCCTTGGAGGCGATCCAAAAGCGCGACACCAAGCTCAGCGAGCAGGTGGTGGAGCGTGATGCCAAACTTGACGCGCTGGAGATGGAGTTGGAGGAGATGGTCACCCGCGTGATCGCCCTGCGCCAACCCATGGCCCAAGATCTGCGGGTGCTTTTGTCCGCGATGAAGATCTCATCCACGTTGGAGCGGATCGGAGATCTGGCCAAAAACATCTCGAAACGCTCGATGACGTTTTCGCGCCAGCGGCCTTTGCAAGTGACCTCGTCGATTGTGCGCATGGGGCAGCGAACCCTGGCGCAGTTGTCGGATGTTCTGAACGCCTATACCTCGCGCGATACGGTGCGCGCTGTGGCGGTGTGGCGCCGTGATGTCGAGATTGACGAGATGTACAACGCCCTCTTTCGCGAGGTCGTGACCTATATGATGGAAGACAGCCGTCTGATCGGCATGGGCGCGCAGCTGCTGTTTATCGCCAAGAACCTGGAACGGATCGGCGACCACACCACCCATATTTCGGAGATGGTGTATTACATTCAAAAGGGGGAAACCCTGGGCGATGATCGTCCCAAAGGCGAACCCTTGGGCCCTGATTTCACGTAATTCAGGCCAGAAGGGCGGAGCAAGGCAATGTGCGCAAAGGTATTGGTCGTTGAGGATGAGGAAAGCCTCAGCCACCTTCTCAGCTACAACCTGAACAAAGAGGGCTTTGACGTCGCCACCACGTTTGACGGCGACGAGGCCCTGATCGCGGTGGACGAGGAAAAGCCCGACATCGTGCTGTTGGATTGGATGCTGCCCAACACATCGGGGGTAGAAATTTGCCGACAATTGCGCGCGCAAACCCAGACAAAGGATATCCCGGTCATCATGCTCACCGCCCGGGGCGAGGAGGAGGACCGCATTCGCGGGCTGGAACTGGGTGCCGATGATTATGTGACCAAACCCTTCTCGATGTCCGAGTTGGTGGCGCGGATGCGGGCGGTTTTGCGCCGGACGCGCCCCACAATTGCAGGGGATATCGCGACGTTTGCGGACATCACGCTTGACCGCGAAACCTGCCGGGTGCGGCGGGGCAGCAGGGATGTCCATCTTGGTCCCACCGAGTTTCGGCTGCTAGATGTGTTGATGCAGCGCCCGGGCCGCGTCTTCTCGCGCGAGCAGCTGTTGGACCGGGTCTGGGGCACGGATGTATACGTGGAGATACGCACCGTAGACGTGCATGTGGGCCGCCTGCGCAAAGCGCTGAACAGGCGCGGTGACAAAGACCCCATTCGCACCGTCCGATCCTCGGGTTATGCGCTGGACGAAACCTACGGTCACTAATACGCGCCCGCTCACCTTTCGTTAAAGGTCCAGCCCGTATCCAAGTGCCACGCAACGGCATGAGGACTTGGATGTGAGCGCATTTCCCGGATCTACCCTGGTATGGGTGCGATTGGCCTTTACCGGATGTCTTGGGCTCAGCGCCCTTGTCCTTTTCTTGCTGCTTGGCTCTGGGGGCATGGCTTGGCTGATCATGGCCGCGGGCGTGCTGTGTCTGAGTCTAGGCTGGATCGCCTTTGAAACGCAGATTATCGCGCCCCTCCAAGGGCTTGCGCAAGTGTCGGGTGATCCGGTGCAAACCCTGGGCGCGCGCATCAGCCGTTTGGAGGAGGCAAGGAACACCGCAGACGCCAAGGCAAAAGCCTTGAGCGAGCGGCCGGCAGAAATTGATGCAACAGGGACCGTGCCCAGGGACGAGGTTCTTAAGATGCTCGACGTACTCGCAGCAGGGGGGACCCCCAGCTCAACAGCAGAGCTGCAGTCGGGCCTTGATGAATTTATGCAGCGGGTTGAGGCGTTTAGGTCCTCTCTGGGCTGTCTGACACTGATGGCCAAAAACCCGCTCAGCGACACGCGCATGCCGCCTGAACCAGGTTGGTTCGGGGCCTGTGGGTCCGAAGTGAACGCGGCGATGGAGCTTATGGCCGATCGGTATGTGGAACGGACGCAGGCGGCATCGCGCGTGGCCGGGGTCAGCACACAAATCCGAGAAGGGGCGGAAGCGTTTTCGGCACGCATCGAAGCGCAAGCCGCGGCCTTACAGCAAACCGCTGCCACCATGGAACAGGTCTCTGCCACGGTCGCAACCAATGCGGAAAGCGCCTCTGCGGCGACCAAACTGTCCAGCAGCACGGCGGAAATCGCCTCTCGCGGGCGCGATGTGGCCGACAAAGCTGTGCAAGGGATGCGCAAGATCGACGACAGCGCCCGGAAAATCAGCGAGATCACCAGCCTTGTGGATGGCATCGCGTTTCAGACCAACCTTTTGTCTCTCAACGCAGCGGTGGAAGCTGCGCGCGCGGGCGAGGCTGGCAAAGGTTTTGCCGTCGTTGCCTCCGAAGTGCGCACCTTGGCTCAACGAGCAGCAGATGCGGCGCGCTCGATCTCCGAGCTTGTGGCCGAAAGTACGATCCACGTCTCGGAAGGCGTCACCCAGGTCGAGGCGACCGGCTCTCTGTTGGTGGAGATCCAAGCCGGGATCGAGAAGGTGGTACATTCTATTTCCGAGATCAGCTCGGCCACGCGGGAACAGGCCGCAGGAATTGGCGAGATTTCACAGACGCTCAGCAACCTCGACGATGAAACCCAAAGCAACGCGGCGCTCGTGACCCGCACCATTGCCGATGCCCGCCAGTTGGGCGTATTGGCAACCACGCTCGGCGCGCAGGATGCGAAAGGCAGCGGCGCTGTCATGGCCCCGGACCCTGAAGAGAACGCATTGGCGAATGCTGGGGAGTGGGCGAGCGACTACCCAGACAGTGGGGCTCTACATCCTCCCAGCCACAAGAACCCTGATGTCAAAAGTTATGTCCCACGCCCCTCTCACAACCTGCCCGAAGGTCGCGGTGGAAGCGCCACAGCGCTCGCCGTTGCAGATGAAGACGGATGGGAAGAGTTCTGAGGTCTGAAGTGGCAGGTCCTCAAACCCCGACGCGTGAAGCACTACGGCGGGCAGGTCACGCGCAACGCTACGGCGGGCAGGTGTTGAGGCCATCATACGCAGAGCAGACCCGCAGGTCGGGCCTACACTTACGCCTCAACCAGCCGACCCTGGCAAAGAGCCATATTGGGAGGCCGCAGGTGATAGAGGTCTTTTTGCGTACACAAGCGCGCCACTGTCTCGTCAGGCCTTTACTCGGTGCGGCGCGTTCCTCCTCCCAGAAAACCTGATAACCGCAAGGCCTAGCCGCTAGTGTCGCAACGCCATCCGATCAAACCTGGGACTGAACCGATCGCAACCGTGTTCAACCGCTGAGCAGGCCCAGCTTTATCGGCTGGACGCGCGACGGTCCCTTCGGCTGGACATTGGCTGAAACGCCACGGCCACGTGGGTTTCGCAATAGGGCTTTCCCGGCTGGCAGGGATGGCCGCAGAACCAAAAATCATCCGTGGCCGGATCGCCCACAGGCCACTTACAGGTCCGCTCGGTCAGTTGCATCAGGCTTAGGCGTCGCGACGTTTTCTCCACCGCCTTCATGGAGGCAAGTTGCTCGGCCGAAATTTCTGACTGGCTGGGCTGGGGCGGCAGGGGCTGGCCGGGCAACGCGACCGGCTTGGGATTAGGCCGCAAGGGTTGTTGCTGTGCTGCCCCCCGAGCCTCGGCCGGTTGAGCCGCCGCAGCCGGTGTTGCGTCCGCAACCTCCTCCGCCGGTGCTGCAGGCTTGGCCGCTGCCCGCGGCGCCTCCGCCTTCGCGCTCGTTGACTCTTTTTCCGCCGGTTGTGCCTTCGTGCCGGCACCAGTGGCCCGGTTGGAAAGGCCCAGCCGGTGCACCTTGCCGATCACCGCATTGCGCGTGACGCCGCCGAGTTCCTTGGCGATCTGCGAGGCCGATTTGCCCTCGCCCCACATGGTTTTAAGGGCTTCGACACGCTCATCCGTCCAAGACATGATCATTCCTTTGGCAAATGCGGCGCGGCGGGCGGGACCGTCAGATCAGTTCCAAGGCCGCGTTCAAGACCCGCCTAATCTACGCCTCTTACCGCCGTGTTCAAGCACCGATCGGTGCTGCCGCGCCCCAACCCCACCTCAATTGTCGAAAATGCAGGGCAAATTCTGGCCAGAATGACACCCTCGTTGCCCGCCCATGTTGGACCGGACGGGACCCCGTTTGACAGATCGTACGGGCTGGGTCAGACAGGCTGCGCGCTGCCGGTGTGGGACGACCAGGTTTTGCCCGCGCAGCGCATTTGTTTTTGGACTAACGACATAAAGGAAAATCACTGTGATCTCGCCCGTTCTGCCAAGCTACTCACGGGCCCCGCTGTCTTTTGTCGAAGGCACGGGCCCCTGGCTGACCTCCGAGGAGGGAACGCGTTACCTGGACTTTGGAGCCGGCATTGCCGTGACGGCCCTGGGCCACGCGCATCCCCGCCTTGTGGCTGCGTTGGAGACACAGGCGCGACGTGTGTGGCATGTCTCCAACCTGTACCAGGTGCCCCAACAGACAGCGCTGGCGGAAAAGCTGGTGGCGGCCAGCTTTGCGGACACGGTGTTTTTCACCAATTCCGGCACGGAGGCGATGGAGTGCGCGGTGAAGATGGCCCGCAAGCACTTCTCGGCCAAAGGTCAGCCGGAAAAGTACCGTATGATCACCTTCGAGGGGGGATTTCACGGCCGCACCTTGGGCATGATCTCAGCGGCCAAAAGTGAAAAGCTGGTGGGTGGTTTCGGCCCCATGCTCGACGGTTTTGATCAGGTCGCCTTTGCCGATCACGAGGCGGTCAAGGCGGCCATCACGCCCCAAACCGCCGCGATCATCATCGAGCCCATCATTGGCGAGGGCGGGATCAAGCCCGTGCCAAATCAATGCCTCTCAGGTCTGCGCGCCCTGTGTGACGAGGCGGGGCTTTTGCTAATCTGCGACGAGATCCAAACAGGTATGGGCCGGACAGGCAAGCTGTGGGCCCATGAATGGGCCCATGTCACCCCGGACATCTTGGCCGCAGCAAAGGGCCTGGGCGGGGGCTTTCCCCTGGGCGCGTGCTTGGCGACCGAGGCGGCGGCCAGTGGGATGACCCCGGGCACCCATGGCTCTACCTACGGGGGCAATCCGCTGGCCTGTGCCGTGGGCGCAGAGGTTGTGGACGTCATGCTGCAAGACGGGTTTTTCGACCAGGTCAGCCGCGCCTCAGGGCGATTGCGCCAGGGCCTTGCAGGGCTGGTGGACAGCTACCCGGATGTGTTCGAGGCGGTCCGGGGCGAGGGGCTGATGCTGGGCCTGATCTGCAAGGCACCGAATATGGACGTTTTCAGCGGCAGGCACGGTTAGGATGTGCGCGTCATAGCCTGCGTTGACCACG
>JBCBNR010000024.1:0-15830 GCA_039821665.1 Pseudomonadota bacterium | reverse complement strand
TACCCAGAAAAGCGCACAGCATGCTCCGGGCTGACGTGAGCGTAATGGCTAAGATCAATTGCCCACCCTGAGATGGAGCAACCTTCAGACCACCTAGGTCATCGCCCCGACCTTCGAGGTAAACCGCGGTCAAAACAGCGCCTAACCCTCAGCCCGGGTTGGCCCTACCGCCACCAAAATCCGCATCCCAAGATGTGCCCATCCTGTCGACGAGGGCACATGCCCGGACAAAGCAGCCTTTGGGCGTTTCAACTCCCCACGTCTGCCAAACGAACCCATCGCCAAACGCGGCTCTTGCACATCAGACAAACCCCACCGGGATCCACGTGCGGCACTCGGCGCAAGTGGCGTGTGCTTAAAGGCCACCCGCTGTTGCCAGCGGGGGTGGCCGCCCTCCGCCCCAGCCACTGGCAAACGCCATGCATTGCCGCATCGAACCCGCGCCTTTACGGGCCAAGACCCTCCGCTCGCCTCAGGCGCGGGATAGTTTTTTGGGGGCAACGCCCACCTCCACCCGGTGGGACAGACGCCCGCTTTCGACGCAGGACACATACCGGTTGGGCAGCACCACACCGCAGGTTTGCAGCAAGATCCACAAGTCCAGGCCAAGCGAACGGCGCGCGAGGTAAAAGCGGTCCAGCCGCGCCTTGATCGGCAGGCACCGGGCCGCATGGATGGACCGGGCCGCCTGCACCGATGGGGCTGCGGCCATCAAGGCATCTTCCACCTTGTGATAGCGCACGGAGGCAAGGCCGGTCAGCCCGGGTTTTGCGCCCAGCAGATCCGCATACAGGCCCGGATGCTCGGCCACATAGCATGGCAACGGGGGCCGCATGCCCACAAGGTTCAAATCCCCCCGCAGCACGTTGATCAGCTGGGGCAGCTCATCCAACCGATACCGCCGCAGCCACCGGCCCAAGCGTGTCACCCGCGCTTGGTCATACCCCGCCTGCGCCTGGTGGTTGACGGTCTCGCGCATGGTGCGAAACTTCCAGATGGTGAACAGCCGCCCATGCTGGCCCACCCGCCTGTCGCAATACAGCACCCGGCGCGTGCCCGAACACCACAGCACCATGGCCAGTGCCACCATCACGGGCAGCAACACGATCAACAGAAGACCGGCAAGGATCAGGGTTGTGGATCGAGACACGGGGCGCGCGCAAACCTATGTTGGGCTTCAGATTTGCGCGCAACCTGACCGCAAAGCCTTGCTAGGGAGTGAATCCCACAGCCGAAAGTCTAGGGGATTGGGGCTGGCACCGGACGTGCCCGGCCCTGCGCCTGCCAGTGATCCCCATCTTGCGCTGTGCGCATCAGCCAGGCAGGGGCGCGCAGACCCACAGCCCAGGACACAGGAACCGTCAGACACAAGCTCACCGCGATGGGCAAGCACCAGACGCTGACCCAGCCCAGCGCGCAGAGCGTCACGAGAACCCCACCCAAAGCCGTCTCCACCCAGTGAAAGCGCGCCAGCGCGCCCAAGCCCGGTGTATCGCTTTGATGTGGACGCCAACCCAGGTTGCGCCCGGTCAACGAGGCAATCACCGCACGCATGTGCTGCACCATCATCATCGGTGCTGTCAGCACCGACAGGGCCGTCTCGATCACCAGCGACCCGGCAAAGCGCAGGGGCCCGCCAAACCCGAAGAGGTAAGGATCGCGCCTGAGGTGGTACACCACACCGATCAATCGTGGTGCGAGCAACAAGCCGAACACCACGCCCATCACCCCCAGCTTGCTGATCAAATCCGCTGTGGGCCAGGTCGGGAACAGGGGCGCGTGGGCCGAAAAATAGCTTGCCTGCATCTCCGGGCTAAGGCCCATCACCGACCAGATCACCAAAAGCCCGCACCACAGAACCGAGGCAAGATACGCCATAACCCCTTGGACCATGTGAAAGCGGCTCATACCCGCAAATCCAGGTGTGCCGATCAGGCGCAAGTGCTGAAGATTGCCCCGGCACCAGCGCCGGTCGCGCAGGATATGGGCCATGGCCGTCTGGGGGCCTTCCTCGAAACTGTCCTGAGCGGTGGTCAGCAGACGCACCTCCCAGCCTGCGCGGCGCAGCAATGCGGCCTCGACGAAATCATGGCTTAGGATCACCCCACCCAACAGACCCTGCGACATATGGGGCAGACCCGCACAGGCCGCATAGGCTTGGGTGCGCAAAATGGCGTTGTGGCCCCAGAAATTCGCCTCGGCCCCCGAGACGACGCCCAGCCCGTGGCCCAGGGCACGGCCCGCCACCTCGTTGGAAAACTGCTGCATCCGGCCAAACACGGTGTGCGCTTTGTGCAAACGCGGAATGGTCTGGATCAGGCCCACCTGGGGTTGGGTCGACAGCGCATCGGCCAGCGCCGCCAAGGTTTGGGCGGGCACATAGCTGTCCGCGTCCAGGACGATCATCGCCTCGTGCAGGCCCCCCCAGCGGGTCACCCAGTCGCGCAGATTGCCTGTTTTGAAATCCGTGTTTTCGGCCCGGTGGCGATAATGGATGCGCTGATCGAAAAACCGCGCGCGCAAGGCAGAAACAGTCGCGCGCTGCCGCAAGACCGCCGCAGGGTCCTGGGTGTCGCTGAGCACATAAAGCGTGAACCGATGGGTCGAACGGTGGGTGGAGAGCTGCCCAAGATGCGTCGCCAACATCGCTTCGATCGCCTCGGGTCGCTCGCCGAACACGGGGACCAGAATGGCCACATCCATCCCCTTCACGCCGCGGTTGCCCGGGTCCCAGGGCCGCGCGCACAAACCGACCAGCGCAAGCAGGGGCGATAACGCAATCCAAAACACCGTGGACAGCACCAGCGCCACCACAAGGGCCCTAAGGCCCCAAGAAAGGTCCGGACCGAACCAGGTGTAAAAAGCCGCAGCGATCCCAAGGCTCAGACCCGCGGCAAGGGCAAAGACGCCTGCGCGCAGCCATTTGGGTGGCGGCTGGAGGGTACGCGACGAGGGGTCATGGAACGGCTTGCCCAGGTCTTGGACAGGCATCTTAAGCGGGGCCTCGGGCGGCATCAAAGGGGCGCGTGGCAACTGGGTCATCAGGTGTCTCGCGTCCAACGGTACATCCACACTTCCGAGATGTTGCGCCCTGCCAGGCGCAACTGCGCGCGCATCTCCATCGCGCGCGCGGTGCCAGGATCATAGGTAAAGTCGAGCCGCACGCCCCCTGTGGCCGGGTTGCGTTGCAACACCCCTTCGCCCACGCGCCCCCGGTTGGCCGAGACAAATGTGGTCACCTCCGACAGATCCTCGGGCAGGGATGGGTGCGCGCCGAAATCAATCGCAGCGATGCGCCCCTCTTCAAACACGCGCTGGCCCATGCGGGTGTTGGTCACCCGCGCCAGCATCGCAGGGCCAGCCGGGTCCGCGCCCCAGGTCAAACGATAGGTAAACCGGTGTCCCATACCCGGCTGCAAGGGCTGCCGGGGCCGCCAATAGGCCACGATGTTGTCGTAGATCTCTTTGTCTGACGGGATCTCCACCAACATGACCGAGCCCGCACCCCACCCCTCGCCCGGGGTGACCCACAGGCCAGGGCGCTTGTGGTAATGGGCAAACAGATCGCCGAAATCCTCGGCCCGACGCGTGCGCTGCATAAGGCCGAAGCCACGGGGATTTTCATCGACAAAGAACGAGCGTTCCAAGCGGGCGGGGTTGGCGAGCGGTCTCCACAGCCACTCCCCCGCGCCATTGTAAATCGACAGGCCATCGCTGTCATGTACGGCCGAGCGGAAGTCGTCGAACCGCGCGCGATTGGTCTCGTCAAACAGGAACATCGACGTCTCAGCCGCGATGCCCACATGGTCCAGCGGCACACGGGGGAACAGCTCGGCACTGACATCCATTAGGGTGTTGTCGCCCGGTGTGATGGTAAAGCTGTAGACACCGGTCACCGACGGGCTGTCGAGCAGCGCGTGCAAGGTCACGGTTTGCGCGCCCGCCTCGGGGGCCTCAAGCCAGAACTCGCGGAATTCGGGAAACTCTTCACCCTCGGCATCGCCAGTTTTCAACGCGAGGCCCCGGGCCGACAGGCCATAGATCTGGCCCGCGCCGATCCCGCGAAAGTAGCTTGCGCCCTGGAACACCGCGTATTCGGTAAAGATGCCAGGTGTCTCCAACTCCGCGCGCATCCGAAACCCGGAGAAGCCCATACCCTCCATCGGCAGGTCCGGAAACTTGTCGGTCTTGTCGAAAGCCTCAAAGTCAAACTTGATCGGGCGCGCTTGCCCTGCCTGAACCACATTGATGGTGATCGGCGACGGGAAGTAGAGGCCCGCAGGGAAGAAATCGACCCGTGCGGGCCGATCACTGTCGGACCAAAGGGCATTGCGCCCGTCAAACCAGATTTTCTGGTATTGGTCATAGCTTAAATCGCGCCAGCCTTTGGGCACCTTGCGCGGGGCGATATAGCGGCGCATGGCGCGGGTCTCGGCACGCTTGCGCAACCCATCCAGCGAGAAGGGCTCGGCGGCGCCAAACTCCGGCAGGCGCGGCACGTCGCCCACTGCCGCGGCAGGGGCAAGCCCCAGGGCCGCCAGGGCCGCCCCCAGGGCCAAAATCTCGCGTCGGGTCGCGGTCATGGGCGCACCGCCCCGCCCGAGGGCACCGCATCGTTGGACTGGGGGCGCGGCTCGGGTTTGGGGCCACGCCAGGGCTGGCCTTTGATCCAGGCCACGAAATACGCAACTCCGATCAGGATGGCAAAACCCGCGAGGTTCACCAGGGACACATGCAGCCAATCCCACGTCCGCTCCGCCCGGGGCACGCCTGCGCGGATCTCGTCAAAGACAATGCCCATAAAGCGCGCAAGCGCCATGGAGGTGATGAAGATCGCCAGTGATTGCTGGCCCACCTTCATGATCACCGCCACCAGGCGAGGCCACCACACCCCTATGCTAAGCACCACACCGCGCGGCCCAACAGCGACCCATGCCAGATAGCCGATGGCCAAGAGATGCACGTAACGCAGGATGCCAAAGTTGGTTTTATTGATCAGATCTCGGTTCTCGATCCGCCATTCCCGGGCGCAAATCAGGGCCTCCTCCCGGCGACAGGAAAAGCCAAATTCCCGCACGCCAATATTGGAATAGGCCACCATCCACAGCACGATCACCAAAGCGACCGCAATCAGCCACCACCGCACAGGGGGCGCGGGCAACCATCCCAGCATGAAGGCAAAGCCTGTGAAAAACACAAGCTGCCAGCCGAAGGGGTTGAAGAACCAGGGCCGGGTGTTCTGCCCTTCCGCAAACCAAAGCTGCGCGGGCAGTTCCAGCTCTTGTATCTCGGGCCCCCCGGCCCAGGCGATCACCTGCACATTGGCCGCGGCCCACAGGCCGATGACAAACACCGCCACCAAGCCTTTGTGCACCCGGGCCAGGCCCATCACGATGGGGATCATCGCCAAGATCACCAGATACATCGGCAGGATATCAAAATAGTTGGGCACATAGGTCAGCGTCATCAGGCCAATCAAATTGGCCTCTGTGTTCTTGAAAAAGGGATAGAGGTTCAGCTGGCCCACATAATCGCGCTCGGTGAAAAGCCCCGTGGCATTCACCGCCGCCATGCTCATCGCCACAAAGAAAAACAGGCCAATATGCGCCCAATAGACCTGCCAAACCCGATAGCCGATGCGCACCGTGCCCATGGCCATGCCACGGGTCGCGAACAGCTTGCCAAAGGCAATCGCGCTGGCCATGCCCGAGCAGAACACAAAGATCTCTGTCGCGTCAGAAAAGCCCCAGCGCGCAGGGATCCAGCGGGTCCATGTGTTCCCCGGCGTGTGCGCCAGAAGAATGATGAACATCGCGATCCCACGGAAGAAATCGAGGCGCGGGTCACGCACCGTTTTGGCGTAAGGGCTGGGCAAGGCGTTAAGCTCCGGTCATTGCCGCGGGCTGCGGTGAACGGGCTTGGGCTATAAGCGCCAGCCGGCGCGCTGTATACCCGTCCTCATACCCACCGCGCCGTGCGGTGCGGTCCACCAACATCCGCTCGGTCGCGTCCAGATACCCGCCGCGCAGGCCTGCCTCGATCGTCAGCCGCTCGAACACATCGCGCTGGGCGTGGCTGCCGCCAATGGTGGACAGATCGTTGCGCGCAGCGTTCAGGTTCAAGAACGCCTTGGCATAGGCCCCCTCACCAAACGCCTCCAACCCCGCCGCCGCCGACAAGCCCGGATGCCGGGTGATCAGATCAAGCTCGGTCTCGCGCCTGTCCGCATCGCGCGCCATGCGCGACAGCAAGGTCTTTTGCGCCTGCGCCCGACCGCCACCGATCAGCGCCAGCATATAATGGAGGTCCGCAAACACCACACAGCCGTCGCCCGTGCGCCCTTCGGACAGGCGGGCAAGCTCCTCCCACCGTGTGCCCACATTCACGCCCTCCACCTCCAACCGGCTAAGTAGCGAGGCCGCATTGGAGATATCCCTGTAATCATCGGTCTGATCCGCCCGGATTTCCGTGTCATAGAGCGCAAGCACATCGTCCAGATGTCCAAGATCCAGCTTCATCAACGCGATGTGCCACCAGACGTGATAGCGAAAATTGTTGCAATGGGCCCAAGCGCTCTCGCGCCCCGACAGCCAGAACAACCCATCTTGGGCCCGTGCGGTCATGTCATAGACATGGGCCACCGCATGCAGGCCCCAGGCATCATCGGGGCACAAAAGCAGCCCCTCACGCCCGGTTGTCTCGGCCTGGGCATAGGCGCACGTCTCTTCCAATGCAAAGGCATAGCAGCCTTTGAGGTAACCCAATGCGGGATGGGTGTCGTAATGGGGCAAGATCCGCTCGATCGAGGCGCGCATCTGACCGGCCTGGCCCAGCACAAAATAGATCGCCTGCACCAGCTTCATCGCCAAAGCATCTTGGGGCACGGTTCGCAAAACGCTATCAAGCCCTGCAGCAGAGCGGCTGGGCGCACCCCCAAGCCAGGCGGCGAGCGCATCAATATAGGCCACCTCACGCACGGTAGGTGTCACGTCGGCCGCACTCCGTTTGGCTTGGCGCAGGCAGTCCTGCGCGCTCTCCACCAATTCGGCGCGGCCCAAAAGCAGCAGGAACAGACCTTTGACCGCATGACCTTGTGCAAACTGCGGGGCAAGTTGGAACGTCCGCTCCAGATGTTGCGGGGTGGCCGCCCCATGGGCCAGAAAGGCGCGAATGGTGTCTGACCAAGCCTCTGCCGCCTGAACCGTCGGCAGCGAGGTCTCGCATCCACAAAAATCCATATAGCCTGCCATCGCTCAGCCCTTCTTGCCTGTTGCATCCCCTGCTTGGTCTCCTACGGACCGCACTCGCAACTCACATGGGCGTCAGATCACGAACGTGTTATTCGCATTGGCGAAATGTTTCCGTGACACCCGCTGTCATACCAATCTGACAACGCAAAGGTCAAAAATGTTGCAGTCCAAGATCCTTCCCGGCCTTGCCGCCTTTGGAATTGCTCTGGTTTGCCTTGCGTCTGCTCAATATGGCGGCTGGCGCAACGTTGCGGCCACTCTCATTGGCGTGATCGCGGGCTTTGGGCTGTATCATGCCGCTTTTGGGTTCACCGGGGCCTGGCGGCGCATCATTTCCGAGCAGCGCAGCATTGGCCTGCGCGCACAAATGCTGCTGCTGGGTCTGACGGTGCTGGGAACCTATCCCTTGCTGGTCTGGGGGGATGGCAATGCTTGGGTGCATCCAGTGGGCATCGGCCTGGTCTTTGGTGCGTTTCTTTTCGGCATGGGGATGCAGTTGGGCGGCGGCTGCGGCTCGGGCACGCTCTTTACCGTGGGCGGTGGCTCCACCCGCATGGTGATCACGCTCACATTCTTTATCATCGGCACCATGTTCGGGCGCAGCTATGCGGCCTGGTGGCGCGAGCTGCCCAGTTTTGACCGGGTAAGCCTGCTGTCTGAATTTGGCCTGTGGGGGGCCTGGGCGATCACCTTTGCTATCCTTGCAAGCCTCTGGGCGCTTGCGCGCACAATCGAGCTTCGCCACCATGGCACCCTCGAGGCTGGACGCCCCATGCAATCGCTCGTCCGCGGCACCTGGTCCCCGTGGGCCGGGGCCGTGGCGCTGGCGGGTGTTGGGGTGCTGACCATGTGGGTCCTGAACCGCCCCTGGGGCATCACCGCGGCCTTCCATGTTTGGGGCGCGCATCTGGTGGGCCTGGTGGGCGTGACCGGCCCGGCAGAGGGCGCGTGGAGCTGGGTTTCACGCGCCCAAAACATCTCCGTTTTCCAACACACCACGTCGATCATGGATTTTGGCCTGATCCTGGGCGCGCTCGCAGCCTCCGGCCTGGCGGGCCGCTTTGCCCCTGTCTGGCACCTGACGCGGCGCGAGGTCGCCACAGCCGTCGCAGGCGGGCTGCTCATGGGCTTTGGCGCGCGCCTTTCGGGCGGGTGCAATATTGGGGCCTATCTGGGCGGCGTGGCCTCTGGGTCCCTGCATGCCTGGGCCTGGGCGCTTGCGGCCTTCGCGGGCTCCTCCCTGGTGGTCTGGTGGCGCTTGCCCCGCGCACCACAACCGCAGCCTGCCGAGTGACCCCGGCCAACACCCCCCCACCGGCGCCCCACCCCTTCAGTTTTGCATAAATATCCTGGGGGTAAGGCGGCCCCGGCCGCCGAAGGGGGCAAAGCCCCCTCGCACTGCGCCCTCAAAATGTCCCGTCATAGGCCCTGGGCCCTATCCGGCAGGCCAAAAGGGTAAACTGCGGGCGCGCCATGGCCTGCGTTGCCTCTTGGCGCAGGGTGTCCGCATCGTCCACCCAAACCCCATGGCCGCCCAGAGCCTGGGCAAGGGCAGGAAAGTCACTGCCGGTGAAATCCACGCCCAGATTAGGCCTTTGACCCGCGCGCTGTTTCATCTCGATCAACGTCAGACTTTCATCCACCAGCACGCATAGGATCACCGGAAGGCCGTGCTCGCGCAGGGTGGCAAGCTCCCCCAACCCCATTTCAAGCCCGCCATCGCCCAGGATCGCCACCACCGGCGTCTGAGGTGCCCCCATCTTAAAGCCTGCGGCAATCGGCAAGGCACAGGCCATGGTGCACAGGGCCGTGCTTTGCAGCACCTGGCGCGGCCCAGGCGCGCGCCACATCTGGCTTGCCAGGATCCTATGGGCCCCGCTGTCCAGCGTGATCACGGTCTCGGGCGGCATGGCCTCGCGCAAGGTCTCGAACACAGCACCGGGACCAAACGCGGGCCTATGCGCAAAGGCCGCGCGCAGGGCATCCCGTGCCGCCGCCGGTGCGCCCAACTCCCACCGGGCGGGCTGGGGTGCGTCCATCAAAGCCTCCAGCACCGGCCCCAGCGGGGCCACCAGGGTCTCGGTTGTCCAATGCATCCCGTGATCCCGGGCAACCGGTGCCACCTCAAAAACCTCCTGCCCATCATGCCAGGGATCACGCCAGCCCAGGCGCATCTCGATCGGGTCATACCCCAAGAGCAGGATCAGATCCGCTTGACCGATCAGCGGCATCATCAAACCGTCCGATTTCGGCGACAACCCATGCCCCCCAAGGCAAAGGGGATGATCCTCGTCCATCAACCCCTTGCCCTTATAAGTCGTCAGCAACGGGATCTTCTGTGCCTCACAAAACGCGGCAAGCGCAGGTCCGGCCCCCTCATTCACCGCATCAAGCCCGGCAATGGCGATCGGCCGCTCGGCCCGTTCCAGTGCCGCGCGCAACCGTGTCAGGCCCTCTGGATCGACCCCCAACCTGGGCAGTTGGGGCACGCGGGCCGGGCGCTCATCGGTCTGCGCTTCGGCCACACTGATCGGAACGTCGATATGCACGGGGCCCGGCTGTCCGGACAGGGCGAGCGCCAGGGCTTTGTCGAGCATCGGACCCAGCGCTCCTCGCTCCGCCCGGAAACTGCCTTTCACGATGGGACGCAGCACCGCTTGGTGATCGAAAATCTGGTGCGTATACGTCTCTTCATCCGCGCGATCCACGCAACCTGTCAGAAAAATCAGCGGCACCCGGTCCTGGTGGGCATTGGCCACCACATTGACCGCATTGGCCACGCCTGGGCCGATGGTCGCGACCAGAACACCGGGCGCGCCGGTTGCATGCCAAAAGCCTTCGGCCATAAAACCGGCGGCGGTTTCATGCTTGGTCAAATGAAAGCTTAGACCCGCCGCGCGCAACCCTTCCATCAGGGCCAGCACCTCGCCGCCGGGGATGCCAAAAGCCCGGGTGCAACCCGCCTGTGCCAGGGCCTGGCCGATGATGTCAGCGCCGGTGGTCATACGCGCGTATCCTTTAGGTGGTGGGCGTGTCGATGACCCCTTTAGCCTCCAGCGAGGCGATCTGACCAGGGCTCAGACCCAACACCTGCGTGAGGATTTGTTTCGTATCCGCCCCCAGCAAAGGCGGCGCACCCTGGTAGGTGACGGGCGTGTCGGACATTTTGATGGGGCTGGCGATCAAATCCACCTCGCCCGCCAAGGGGTGGGGCAGGCGCACAACCATCTCGCGCGCTTGCGTTAACGGATGCCCGAAGACCTGTTCCAGATCATGGACCGGGCCGCAGGGCACGCCCTCCGCCTCTAGCACCGTGATCCAATCGGCAGAGCTGCGGGTCACGGTCACCTGGCGCAATAACGGGATCAACTCGTCACGTCCTCGCACCCGCGCTTGGTTGGTGGCGAACCGCGCCGGTGTGGCAAGATCTTCACAGCCTCCAACCGCGCAGAAACGGGCAAATTGAGCGTCATTGCCGATGGCCAAAATGAAGTCCTGGTCCGATGCGGGGAAGGTGCCGTAGGGCACGATAGTGGGATGCATGTTGCCCCGACGCGGCGGCACGTCGCCTGTGGTCAGATAGGCCTGGCCCTGGTTGATCAGCCACGCCAATTGGGTGTCATACAAGCTAAGATCAATCCACTGCCCACGCCCGGTGCGGGCCCGCGCGTGTATCGCGGCTTGGATCGCCACGGTCGCATACAGCCCGCAAACCACATCCGCGACCGCGACACCGGCCTTCAGCGGTGGGCCATCCGCCTCGCCCGTCAACGACATGATGCCACCCATGCCTTGGATCAGAAAGTCGTATCCCGCCCGGTGCCGGTATGGCCCCGTCTGCCCGAACCCAGTGATCGAGCAATAGACCAAGCCCTGGGCGTGCTGGGACAGCGCCTCGTAATCCAGGCCATAGCGGGCCAGATCACCCACCTTAAAATTCTCGATCAACACATCCGAACGCGCGGCCAGATCGCGGATCAAAGCCTGCCCTTCGGCCTGAGCCAGATCCACCGCGATCGAGCGTTTGCCCCGGTTTGCGCTGAGGTAATAGGCGCTTTCCTTCGTCTCGGCGCCGGTTTTGTCCTTCAAGAACGGCGGCCCCCAAAAGCGCGTGTCGTCGCCCCGTCCGACACGCTCGACCTTGATCACCTCGGCCCCCAAATCGGCCAAGGTCTGGGCGCAGGTGGGCCCGGCCAAGATCCGGCTCAGATCCAGAACCCGCAAACCGCTCAGTGGTGCATCCGCCATTGCGCCCTTTGTCCCTGATTACGTGCAACGTCAGGTCCAAGGGCCCGTTGCGGCGCGGTCTGTCAAGGGTCGGCTATCCGGGAAATTCTTCCATCTTCCCGCGCTTTTCGTCTAGGATGGGGTGATATTGTTCTAATTCCGCCCATTGTTCAAAGGACCAACCCGATGGCGATCAAACTCGATGCGCTCGACCGTAAGATCCTGGCGCAGTTGCAAGACGATGCCAGCATCTCGCTGGATGAGATGGCCAAACGCTTAGGCGCGTCCAAAACCCCGATCTGGAACCGCATTCGCAAGCTCAAGGATGCAGGCGTCATCACCCGAGAGACGGTGGAGCTGAACCCAGACCTTTTGGGCCTAGAAAGCTGCTTTTTCGTTCTGATCCGCACCTCTCAGCACGATGCGGGCTGGTTGGACCGGTTCATGAAGGCGGTGCAAGACCGGGCGGAGGTGATGGAGGCGCACAGGCTGGCAGGCGACATCGACTATATCTTGAAGGTGCGTGTATCGAACGCAAAGGCCTATGACGATTTTTACCGCGCGCTGATCGCCGATGTCTCGATCTTCAACGTCACGTCGCTTTTGTCGATGGAGGAGATCAAGGGCGGCAACCGCCTACCCCTTTAGCGCTGCACGAAAGCGGGCAAGCCAGCCCAAACCGTCCTCGGTCTGCCCGGCGGGGCGATACTCCGCCCCCACAAAACCTTCGTACCCCATCCCATCCAAGGCCTTTAGGACCACGGGAAAGTTGACCTCGCCCCCCTCGGGTTCTTGCCGGCTAGGAACGGCGGCGATTTGCACATGGCCCAGGATCGGCTGGTACAGCTCAAGCGATTTGGTCAGATCCCCCTCGGTGATCTGGCTGTGATAAAGATCCATCATCAGCTCGATCGAGGGGCGTTCAAGGCTGCGGATCACATCCTCCGCCTCGTCCAAACGGCTGAGATGATAGTGCGGGGCGTCCCTATGGTTGATCGGCTCGATCAACACTGACAGCCCCGCCCCCTCCGCCAGGTCGGCGGCATAGGTCAAGTTCTCCAAATACGCGATGCGTGCGCCAGCCCGTTGAGTGCGCCCAGCCATACAATGGACCGCGCGCGCGCCGATCTTCTCGGCGTATGCCACTGCTTGCTCGATCGAGGCGCGGGCCTCGGCCTGACGACCGGGCAGGGCGCAGAGGCCAAATTCGCCCGCGTCAACATCCCCGCGCACGGTGTTGATGGCGAGCATCGGTAGGCCAGTCTCCTCCAACGCGGCGCGCACGGCGGCCACGTCATGATCGTAGGGAAAGTGACACTCCACCGCGTCAAAGCCCGCCTTGGCCGCGGCCCGAATGCCGTCAGGCAGGGACAGCTCTGTCCATAAAAATCCAAGATTGGCGGAAAACCGGATCACGCGTCCCACTCGACATCAAATTTCAGCACCAGATCAGCCACCTGTTCATTGGTCAGGCCCAGGGGGCTGTGCCCTTTGGTTAAAAGCGCCAATTTCGCTGTCTCTTCAAGTTCTTCCATTGCGTAAACCGCCGCATCCAGGTCCTTGCCAGCCACCACTGGCCCATGATTGGCAAGCACGACCGCAGAACGCAACCCGGCGAGCGAGCGAACCGCCTCGCCCATTTCGGGATCGCCCGGGCGAAAATACGGGAGCAGTTTGACCTGTCCCAAGCGCATGATCGAATAGGCGGTGAGCGGCGGCAACAGATTGTCCGGGTCCACATCGGGCATCATCGACCACGCCACCGAATGGCTGGAATGCAAATGCACCACCGCCCCCGCACCGCGCCGTGTGGCATAAAAGGCCGAGTGCAATGGCATCTCTTTGGTGGGCTGGTCGCCCGACAGAAGTGTCCCGCGCGCGTTCAGCTTGCTCAGCCGTGCAGGGTCCAACCGACCAAAGCTGCTGCCAGTCGGGCTGACCAAAAGGGTGCCGTCAGATAGGCGGATCGAGATGTTGCCCGAACTTCCACCGGTCAGCCCACGATCAAACAAGGATTTGGCGTGAGCGCATAATGCCTCACGCGCGGTCAGCTCTTCACGGTCCATAACACCCCACCGGTTACCCTAAGCCGCAGCTTGTCTTTCGCACAGAAACACCCGGGGCGCGCAACCCCCGTCCAAGGCCGCTGTCCCGGCTGGACATGGCGTTTTTGAGGCAAAGACGAACCCGCCTGCCCCGAAAGGAGCCACGGCTGCTGTTTGCACCGACATCACTGCCCCCGCCAAGGCGGGTTGGTCTTGTCGAAAAACGCGCTTATGCCTTGCAGGGCCTCAGGCGCCTCCCACGTGTCTGCCAGGGCTTCGATTGTGCGCTCGATGACGGCTTCGTCCACGGGGGGCGCAAAGCTGCGGGCAAAGGCCTTGGCGCGTGCAACCGCCCCAGGCGCGCAGGCCAAATAGGCTTCAGCCTCCTCCTCGGCCCGTGCGGTGGGGTCGGCGCAAACCTCGAACACGATGCCAAGCCTCTGTGCCGTGGCCGCGTCAAAGGGACGAGACGACAGAAACACGCTGCGTGCTTGAGCGGGACCCATGCGCGCAATCACATAGGGCGATATGGTAGCCGGGATCAGCCCCAGCCGCGTTTCCGTCAGGCCGAACTGTGCTGTGGGCGCGGCAAAAACCGCGTCGCACACGCAGGCAAGGCCAGTGCCGCCGCCCAGCGCGCTGCCGTGCACGCTGGCCAGCAGGGGTTTTGGTATCCGATCGAGCGCGCGCAGCATCTCGGCCAGGGCGCGGGCGGCCGCTTTGCGTGTGGACCGATCCGCGGTGATTTGGGCCTTCATCCAAGCCAGATCACCACCGGCGCAAAAGCTTTTGCCCGCCCCGGACAGCAGCACCACCCGCACATCCGCGTTTGCCCCCAACGCCTCCGCCTGTGCGTGCAAGGCGGCGATCAACTCGGCGGACAGGGCATTGCGCTTGTCGGGGCGGTTGAGGGTGAGGCGGGCAATCCCGCGCCCGTCGATCTCGCAACTCAAGCTCATGATGTGCCTTTCAAGGACAGGGCTAGGGCGCGCGCCGTCGCAAGGGGTTCTGCGGCAAGGCCGCAGCTGTGGCCCTGGTTTTGCAAATGAGTCACCACCGCCTCGGTCGCCACATTGCCCGTGGCCCCTTTGGCATAGGGACAGCCCCCCAACCCACCAACACTTGCGTCAAACACCCGAAGGCCCGCGCTGATCGACACGTCGATGTTGTCGAGCGCGCGCCCACCGGTGTCGTGGAAATGCCCCGCCAGGCGCTCGGGCGGGGCCACCGCCAAAACAGCCTCCAGCATCGCGGCAACGGTTTGGGGCGTGCCCGCACCAATTGTGTCACCCAGCGAGACCTCAGCACAGCCCATCGCCAGCAAACACCGGACAACGGCGGCCACCGCCGCGGGCGGTGTGGGGCCGTCATAGGGGCAATCGGTGACGCACGAGACATAGCCGCGCAGACCGACAGCATCGGCCTGTGCTGCCTCGGCCACTGCTTGGAAAGCGTCCAGGCTTTCGTCCACACTTTTGTTCAAATTGGCCCGGCTGAACCCGTCCGAGGCCGAAGCGAAGATCGCCACCGTGTCCACGCGCGCGGCGCGCGCGGCCTCGTAGCCGCGCAAATTGGGCGCAAGCGCTATGTAAGACACGCCCTTGGGCCGTGTGATCCCCGCCATCACCTGCGCCGCATCCGCCATCTGCGGTACCCATTTGGGCGAAACGAACGCCGTCGCCTCGATCCGGCGAAATCCGCAAGCGCCAAGCGCATCGATCAGCGCGATCTTATCATGGGTCGGGATCGGGCGCGCCTCGTTTTGCAAACCATCGCGCGGCGCCATTTCGACGATCTCTATCTCAGCCATCCTTGGCATCCTCGGCTTGTGGCTCCAACGTGATCAGCACGTCACCGGCCGCCACCTGGTCACCTTGTGCCACCTGAACCTGGGCCACACGGCCCGGGCGGGGGGCGCTTAGCCCATGTTCCATTTTCATGGCTTCAAGCACCGCAAGCACATCGCCCTCGGCCACCTCTTGGCCCGCCTGAGCGGTGAGCTTACGCACCTGGCCCGGCATGGGGGCAAGGATCGCGTCACTTGTGATGCCATCGGTTGCGCGTGCCAGTGGATCGACCGGCGCAAAATCGTACCGATCGGCACCGTGCCAAAGGGTGACACCCTGGGCATCGCAAAGGTACCCACACTGAAGGGGCGCACCGCCATCGCCCCCAATGGCAAGCACCACATCCTCGCCCGTGTCCCGCAGGATCGTCAGATCCAGCGCAACGCCTTCGACCTCCGCATGACAGGCCCCATCGCCTGACAGGCTCAGCCAGATGGTGGTGGTCGTCCCGCCCTTGCTCA